>JAQBTY010000026.1 GCA_027624735.1 Pseudomonadota bacterium
CCTTCGCCGCGTTATGTTTCCCCGTGGGGTAAATCCCGGTCACCGGCGACTTTTTCAACGGGCTGTTAGCGGCCATTACCGAGCCCGGCTTCGTGGATATCCACCGATAACGGAAGTCAGTATCGTTTGCACGCCTCAATGAGTTAAGCGGATCTCTCCGGATACTCGTGATAAGAGAAATACCATGACACCAAAAAGGATGATAAGGTCTTGCCGAAATGTCCCTTGTGGGTCTACTTGAGATCAACGGCTCACCCGACGGAATGTCTGCTTAGGTCGCAGGCTGTGTAAAAACGTAGGTTTCCAAAATTAGGGAAGAAATATTTTCTGTGCGTTTTTAAACGTCTCGATATTTGTCCATCAGACTGGCCAGAAAACCCGTAAATCAGCTCAGTGATCCGATAAATCAGGCCAGAGACCTCATCAAACAGAAAATTATTCTGCAAATTTTTATCGGCCCAACGTTTTCACACAGCCTGGTCGGAAGGCAGACCTCGGCCTCGGATCGGCGCATGATCCCTTGCGGTAAATCCGAGAAGTTCCGGGTCCGGAAAATCACTTCCGCTTATGCTTCAGCTCCGGACATTGCCGCCACAGCCGGCCGAAACGATAACCGAGGAAGTCGAAGCCTCTTTCGATCCTGACCCTTGGGCCCGAGGATGACGCGTTTAAAGGAGGGGTCGAAGAACCAGCCGCCACGCTCCGACGAGCGTTTCATGTAACGACCCTTGGTATAAGCCGTGTCAGAAACCCCCTGCCAATTCTTCAGCGCCAGTCAAGCAGGCCGTGGTTGCGCACGGTTTCTATTTCTATTTCCGTATCCTGTTCGCGGAACACGATCAAATTCTGGCTTGGGTGACGCGGGTTGGGAACCAGGATGCCGTCGGCGCCGAGGAAGAAGTAGGCCTCCGCGACTTCTTGCGACCGCTTGTATGCCATCCGCCGGCCGGCGTGCGACGCGAGGCCATAGCCCGCCATGTTCATGCCCGTATCCATGCCCGTGTTCATCCCGACCGCCTGCAGCGCCTTGAGGTCGGGGAAAACAATCATGGCGGCCAGGCGGACGCGCAGCTCGAACAGCGCGTAGCGGATTTTCGACGGCGGGAGGGGCTGGCCCCGGAACAGATGAAAGCGCCGTTCCGCGATGGCGCCGTCCCGGTTGGTCGACGCGTAGAGAACGTCCAGCGAGCCATCGTCCCACCGCCCGCCGGCCCGCCAGCAATCGGCCGGCGCACGCCCATGGCCCACCGCCCGCCACACCGTGCCGGTGAACGGCGCAGCCGTTCCAGCGCATCCAAGAGCGCGCTGTCCCTGATCGGCGCCGGCATTTTTGACGGCATGGCTAGAGGTAAACGTCCGCGTCGAGCCGGTCGAGGATGTTGAGCAGCTCTTCCGACCGGTCGTCGCGGATCATATCCATGGCGCGCGCGCCATCGAGCTGGGGATGTCGTGCATACAGCCACGCGCGGATTTCCGCGGCGCTGTAATATTCGCTCAGGCGCATGACCATGTAATGGAGGTCCCATAGCATGAGCTGGGTGCGCGGATGGGGCGATTTGTGGCCGCTCGACCAGCGCGACACCGTCGCCCTGGAGACATCGGTGACGTTCGCGATATCGGTTCCCTTGAGCCCGCCGGTGTTCCGCAGGAGCGGCGACAGAACCATCGGAAACCGGAAAAAACCGTCTAAAAAACGCCGGAAAACAACCGTTTCAGAGGGTAAAACACACCTTTTTCCCGCGAATTTTTCCGCGGATCCGTGCTAATTTTTTTTTCGCGGAATCACAACGTCACCGGTATTCTGCCGCCGTCCACCTTGATGGCCGAGCCGGTGATGTAGCCGGCCTGCCGGCTGCACAGCAGCACCGCCACGTTGGCCATTTCCGCCACCGTGCCGTCGCGGCCCATGGGGGCTTCGGCGATCATGCGGGCGGTCATCTCCTCGGGCGTTACGCCGGCGCGTTCGGCGCGGGCCGCATCGCCGTGGGTCACCCGGTCGGTGGCGATGCGCCCGGGTATCAGGCATTTCACGGTGACGCCGTCGGCGGCGACCTCGTTGCTGAGCGCCTTGGACCATCCCACCAGCGACAGGCGCAGCGACGAAGACAGCACGTTGGCGGTGGCGGCGAGCAGGATGTTGCTGGACGTCATGGAGAGCACGCGGCCCCAGCCGCGCTGGCGCATACCCGGCATCACCGCCCCGGTGGCGCGGATCGCCGACATCATGATGATGTCGAACCAGTCGTGCCACAGCTTATCGTCCGCTTCCGACGGCAGCAGCCTTGGCGGGCCGCCGCAATTGTTGAACTGGATATCGATGCCGCCGAACCGGTCCAGGGCAAAATCCAGCAGCCGGTCGACATCGCCATGGGAGCCCAGGTCGCACGCCAGGGAATCGGCCCGGACACCGTATGTGTCGGCGATGTCCCTGGCCTCGCGCGCGAGCAAATCCTGGCTGCGGGCGGTCAGAATGATATCCACCCCTTCCGCCGCCAGCGCGCGGGCCACGCCATTGCCCATGCCGTAGCTCGATCCCATCACCAGCGCCCGCTTGCCCCTGATCCCCAGATCCATCGTCGTCTCCGTGTTTCCAAGTCGCGTGGAGTTGTACGGGATGATGGCCGAAAGTCGAGTCGCGTGAAACCTTGGATTTCCCTTCCTCCCCGTATGGTATGGCGGGAAAGATAGGAGCAATCTATCGATAGGGCTCTAGGCGAGCTCTTTTTCTAGCTTGATTTGCTCGCGTGGCGCGCCCGGGGCCGTCGGCGGGCGCGGTCCGTCGGTCAGTCTGTTTCGGCGATCATGGGAATTTCGACCCGTGCGCCATTATTAATGACGAACTGGCGGTTTTGCTCATAGGCGTCGCGTTCGGCGACATAGGGATCGACCGCATTGTCGCCGATCGCTTTCACCGTATCCTGCTTGCCGGAATATTCCACGCCACCGGCCGCCACGGCGGCGATGGTGGGTAGCGGGTTCGTGAAGAAGACGGCAATATCCCCTGCCGCATCGCGGAAATTGCTGGGGCCGATAATCGGCAGCACAATATGGGGTCCCGGCTCGACGCCGTTCGCGCCCAGCGCCTGTCCGAGATCCTCGCGGCGTTGCACGTAGCCGTCTTCGGTCGCCAGGTCCCCGATACCGCCGATGCCGGCGATGGTGTTGATAAGAAAGCGCATGGCCGCGGTGGCGGCGTTATCCGTATCGCCCTGCAGCAGGCTGCTGACGACAGTCAGCGGTTCGGTGAGGTTGGACGCAACGTTGGAAACGGCCTGCTGAACCTCTTCGGGCGTGATCGCCTGATAGCCATCGACCGCGGGATCTATCACCCACTGGCGCAAAACCCGGTTGAATCCGGATGTCACCCGGTTGATGCCCTCCAGGGCATCGTTGGACTCCATCTTTCCGGCTTCATTTGCCTGGTCTACCTCCTGGCCGGAGACCGGCAAAACAAAGGCCGTGGTCAAGAAAGCGGTGACGATGATCGGCGTAAAATACCGGCGGACTATCGTCATTTCATCTCTCCCTTGCGAATTTTCTGTGCCTGAGCGACCTGCGTCGGCGACAGATGCTGACGCAGCGAGTCGCGATAGATCACGGCCCGCGGAATGCCCTGATCGGCGGCGCGCCCCAACCAGACCAGGGCGATGACGAGGTCCTGATTCACGCCGTCGCCCTTTGCATAGCGCACCCCGAGGCTGGCCTGCGCCTTGGCATGGCCGCGCTCGGCGGCGCGCCGGTACCATTCAACCGCCTTGACCGAATTCTGTGCGACGCCGATACCGTCGCGATACATCTTGCCGATATGGTATTGGGCGTCGACATGGTTCGCCTTGGCCGACATCTGAATCCAGTTGAACGCTTTGGTATTATCCTTTGGAACGCCCATGCCGAGACTGTACAGCTTGCCAAGCTTGTATTGCGCGCGGGCGGAGCCTTTTTTGGCTGCCCGTGTGAGCCATGCACCGGCCTTGTCGAAATTCTGTTCGACACCGTCGCCGGCAATCAGATTGTTGGCAAGATTGATCTGGGCCTCGACGAACCCCTGTTTGGCGGCCTTGCGCCACCACGTGACGGCACGCCGCGAATCCTGGACGACGCCTTTCCCTTCATCGAACAGATGGCCGATATTGAACTGGGCCCGGGGATCGCCGGCTTTGGCGAGCGGCTGCCACGCCGACAGCGCCGCCTTGAAATCTTCGTTCTGATAGGCCGTCCATCCGGTCGCGAAATCCGCCTGAGCGGTCTGGCCGATCGTCGCGACGACCGCTATTACCGCCAAATATCCAAAACGTTTATAGGTCATGGTCTGGTTACTCCGCACTGCTTAATTGTTTGGCGCTCGCCTTGGTTGTCCGCGCGCGCAATGTTTCCAACAGACCCTGAAGCCCGTGTTGACTAACCACCGACGCGAACTGTTGACGTTGCGTGAGGGCCAGGCTGATGCCTTCCACCATGATGTCCACGATCTGGCGGGATTGGTCGCGCGATCGCACGCGCCAGGTAATGTTTATCGGCGGGCCCGACGGCCGTTCGACCCGGGTGTTGACCAGGATATCAATTTTGTTCTTGAGGGGTGTTTCCGAAATAACCTTCAAATTCTCTCCGGAATATCCACCAAGTTTCGAGGCATAGTTCTGGACGATAAATTTCCCGAACAGTTCGAGGTAATCGTTCTTTTGCTCGCTGCTTGCCTGACGCCAGTATTGGCCGAGCGCGAAGCGGCCGATGGCCGGAACGTTGAAGTTGGTGAACAGGATGGACTGGAACTTTGCTTCCCGCTCGGCGAGGTTCATTCTCTTCGTTGACAGGACGCGGGTCGCTTTCTTGCCAAGATCAAGGACGAAGGCCGACGCATCGCCTGAGGCAGAGGCCGCCTGTATCGGGCAGGCGCCAAAAGCCATGACGACTCCTAAAATCCCTATGATGAGCCTACGGTTCATTGTGGTTTCTCCAGTTAAAGGCCCCGATACGAGTGTCGTGCGTCACTGGCTGTATGACGTACGCCGTCACATGCAGGGGTAGAGACGCGCCCATAACCCCACCACGCGGAACGGCATGGGCTGATACATCGACACTTTTAGAGGATAAAAGTTTAAAATTGCGGAAGGCGCGGAGAATAATGCCGCGGGGTGTATTTTTGTTCTCGGCCCGCCCGGATACCTCGGCTCGCGCGCCGGAAAGACAGGAGTTACCTACCGCTCACAGCGGCGCTTGCCGCCGGTCGACGTCTTAAGGGATCGTTAAAACCGGCGCGAGCTTTCCAGCAGTACCGTCTCGCCGGCTTCGTTTTTGCCGTGGCGGCTGTAAAAATGGAGCGTCTTCAGCACCGGCTCGTCGGACGAGACGAAGAAGATGGCGTCGCCGCCCCCGCCATTCTTTGAGCGTGTTTCGTTCACGTGGTGCACCCAGTGGCCGCCGGGCACGCAGAACGTGTCGAACGGCTCCCAGTCGAAGCGCTGGCCGTCTATCATGGTATGGCCGGCGCCTTCCAGCACGGTGTAGATCAGGCTCGCGGTCTGGCGCGACGGCAATGTCCGTTCCGCCGGGCGCAGCATATTGGCGAAAAACGTCATGGTGGAGTAGGGCGCGCGGCCCGTGGTGGGATCCACATATTCGATCATCACCCCGTCATAGGGGCTGTTGTCGTATTCGCGCAGATCCTCCAGCGCCTCGCGGGTGGCTTCCCAGCGGTAGACATACATGGGCGATGCGTTGCCGGTGCCGCGCAGGTGGGAGACCGACCGCGGCATGAGCCCGCCCTTGCCGTAGGTCCGTTTGGAATATTCCGGGTTCAGCCGCTCGGTCTGCTTGTTGCGGCGGACCTCGTTGCCTTGTTCGTCCTTTTCGAAATATTCCGAATCGAAATAGGTCGCGTTCAGGACGTTGACCAGCGGCATATCCAGAACGCTGAGATTGACCGCGCCGCCGTCGCCCTTGTTGCCGTGATCGTGCCAGGTGTCGTGCGGGGTCAGAACCAGATCGCCCGGACCGAAGGTGATGGGTTCGCCATCGATGCCGGTGAAATTGGTGTTGCCGGTGAGGCCAACCCGGATGGCGTTGGGCGAATGGCGGTGCGGCGGGGCGATTTCGTTGGGGTTGTTGATGCGGTAGGCGGCGAACAGGGTCGTCGTGGTCGCGATCAGGCCCTTGAGCGCCGGGTTGCACATGATCAGCGACCGCCGTTCGCTCTCATCCATGTCGATCAACTCGCCGGCTTTCTCAAGACAGGGAAACACGTCGCGGTATTTCCATATATGGGGGACCGCATGATCGAACCGGGCAAGATCGCGCACCGCCTCGTGCTCGCCCTGCTTGCCCACCGACCAGAATTCATAAAGGTTCAGCGCCTGCGTCTTCTCATGCAGCGCATCGATCTCCGCCTGCCAGTTATAGTCGTTGCTTTGGCGCTTCTGGTCGCCGCGGATTGATGTGGCCATTTTGGTCTCCCATCGTGAAAGCCTGTGTATTCAGGGTAAGTCGCCGCGTGTAAGCTGGCAAGCGGGATGGATTGGTGTGAGGAGGCTACCATGGCGGGAAGAATAGAGGCGCGGCTCAGGGAACTGGGTATCGAGCTGCCCGAGGCGCGGGAGCCCAAGGTGGCTAAAATCAAGGGCAGCAACATTGCCGGGCCGTTTCTGTTCGTCTCCGGTCAGGTGCCGCAATGGAATGGCGAAATGCCGTACATCGGCAAGGTCGGCCGTGATTTTACCATAGAGGAGGGTCAGGCGGCGGCGCGGATGTCGGCGCTTAACGTGATCGCCCATGCCAAAAAGGCGCTCGGCGATCTCGACCGGGTGGTCAAGGTCGCCAAGCTAAAGGGCTATGTGAACGCCACCGACGATCTGGTGGAGGTCGCCGCCGTGGTCAATGGCGCGTCCGAACTGATGGTCGAAATCTTCGGTCAGGAGATCGGCGCTCACGCCCGGACCGTCGCCGGGGTAACCGTCATGCCGTTCGGCGTAGCGATTGAGATCGAAGCGGATTTTCTGATCGAGTAGTGAATTCGTCGGCACTCATTCTTTATACTGCAAAATCACAAAAGAGGGTGTTGGCGAGAGTGGAAGAGAGGTCAGATTAGCACGAACTCCGGATTGGCTGGATAGGTGCCGGTTTCTTCAGCCAGTCGTCTGAGCAGGGCATATAAATTATCGATCACCGGTGTCGGCTCCCCCACCAGCCGGGCGATCTCGATCACGGCGCCGACCAGGGCGTCGATTTCCATCGGCCGGCCGGCTTCGAAATCCTGCAGGGTCGACGGTTTATGGGTGGTCGATACCGGCCCGCCCTTGATGCGCGCCGCCACCGCGTCCGAAAGATCGATCCCGAGCCTGGCCGCGACCCTGGCGGTTTCCTCCATGATCTGTATGGCCAGCGCGAAACAGCGGGGGTCGCCATTGACCTTGCCAAGGGCTGAGCGGGTCAGCACGCATAGGGTGCTGACGCCTATATTATTCAGCAGCTTGGCCCACAATGCGTGGCGGATGTCTTGGGCAATGGGCGCCTCGATATCGGTTTCGGCGAAGATCGCGGCCAGATCCCGGCAGCGCTGGCTGATGCCGCCCAGCGGCTCGCCGATGGTGAGCGACCGGCTGGTCTGATGATGATCGACGATTCCGGGCGCTTCCAGGGCACACGACCCGTTGATCACCGCGCCGACGACCCGTTCCGGGCCCAATGTCTTCCACACGCGGTCTCCCGGATCGATCGCGGTAAGCGTATGGGTGGCGAGGGGACCGTCGAGCCCGTGGCGGTACCACCAAGGAATGCCGTTCTGCGCCGCGACGATGATGGTTTCGGGCCCCAGCAGAGGTTGCGCCTGGATCGATGCGGCGGCCAATTGGTGCGTTTTGACCCCGAAAATCACAATATCCTGTAACCCGGCTTCTTCAGGATCGTCGGTGGCAAAGGGGGTGCTATGGCGGCGTTCGCCGTTCAAGATCACGGTGAGGCCGTTTGCTTGTATGGCCGCCAGATGGGGTCCGCGCGCAATCAGCGTAACGTCATGGCCGACCCGGACCAGTTCGCCACCGATCATGGCGCCAACCGCGCCGGCGCCAAAAATACAAATTTTCATGGGTTGATCCGTCGTTTTTCCGTGGTGTTTTGTCAGGCGGGTGATTTCAAACTGTTTTGGCGTGATGGGCAAGGTCGTGCCACGGGCCCTCGTCCCAGAAGCCGTTGGCTGCGCCCGAGGTTGAGGGCAGAACGAAGATTGTCGTCTTGCCTATTGTCCAGCGTTGCAAGCCGTAGTCGACCGTTCGTACGCCGGCATGATTTTTCAGGAATACCTGGGCCGACCGCTTTCCATTGAAAGCAAGGAGCGCCGGCTGGCAGCGGAGGATTCTGTCATGCAGCCCGGCCGGATCGTCAGCTTCCGCCGGCAGGCTCGCATCGCTGCCTGAAGCATGCTTGGCCAGATCGGTGAGCCCTATTCCGAAATCCGGTAACTCTTTGAAGTTCGCAGGCCCCAGGAGGCGCGGCGTCAACCCGGCCTTATGGAGGATCGTCCAGAATTTGTTCCCTGGACCGGCATAGTAGGCGCTGGCGCGGGCGGAGGCGGCGCCGGCGGCGCTGCCGCAAAAGACTATCCGAAGATCCGGTTCCAGAATATCGGGAAGGATCGGCTCCGTCAGGCCGCGCACCGGATGTCGAGACGGGTCCAGATTTCCCTCAGCGCTTCAACCAGGGTTTTCATATCTTCATCGCTGTGGAACGGCGTAGGTGTCAGGCGAAGCCGTTCGGTACCCTTGGGTACGGTCGGGTAATTGATCGGCTGCACATAAAGACCGTAGCGGTCCATCAGATCGTCGGTGACCTGCTTGCAGACAACCGGATCGCCGACCATCACCGGCACGATGTGAGACACCGACGGCATGACCGGCAGACCGGCGTCGGCCAGCATTTTCTTCAGCGTGGCGGCGCGCTCCTGATGGCGGTCACGGTCGGGCTGTCCGTGGTCGCGGACATGCTGCACGCTGGCGGTCGCCGCCGCGGCGATCGCCGGCGGCATCGAGGTGGTGAAGATAAACCCGCTGGCGTAGGAGCGGACGAAGTCCACCAGCTTTTCAGAGGCCGCGATATAGCCGCCGACCACGCCAAAGGCCTTGGCCAGCGTGCCCTGGATCACGGTAATACGGGCCATCTGGCCGTCCCGTTCGGCGACACCGGCGCCACGCGGGCCGTACATGCCCACCGCATGGACCTCGTCGAGGTAGGTCATGGCGTTATATTTGTCGGCCAGATCGCAGATTTCCCTGATAGGGGAGATATCGCCGTCCATGGAATAGACTGATTCAAAGACGATGATTTTCGGCCGGTCGATTGGCAGACTGGCGAGCTGGCGCTCTAGATCCGCCATGTCGTTGTGCAGGAAGATGCGTTTTTCGGCGCGGGAATTGCGGATGCCGGCGATCATCGACGCGTGATTGTCGGAATCCGACACCAGCACACAATCGGGAATATTGATTGCCAATGTCGAAAGCGCCGCTTCGTTGGCGACATAGCCGGACGTGAAAATCAGCGCCGTTTCGGTTCTGTGAAGTTTGGCGAGTTCACGTTCCAGAAGGACATGATAATGGCTTGTGCCGGCGATGTTTCGGGTGCCGCCGGCGCCGGCGCCGACTTTGTCGATTGCTGCTTTCATGGCGCTCAAGACCTTGGGATGCTGTCCCATCCCGAGATAGTCGTTGCTGCACCAAACTGTTATTTCCGAGGTTTTTTCGCCATCATAGTTTGTGGCGCGGGGGAAGTCGCCTGCGTGGCGCTCAAGTTCCGCGAAAACGCGATAGCGTCCTTCGGCCCTTACTTGCCCGATGGCATCTTTGAAGAACGCTTCGTAATCCATGTTCAGTTCCTACTCAAACTCGTGGTGCCCCCCTGATTGTTTAACAGATAATAACATTCCTCTACACCCGCAAGGAAGTTTCCGATTCCCGCGGCATCCTGTGATGACATAGCGCGGAAATCCGCGCTTTGTTACTTAAACATAGGTAAATAAGTCTACTTTTTTATTAAGCGCATTTCAAGTGTGATTGTGCGTCGGCGTAGATCCTGTGCGATCGAATTTCAGCCTCCGTCCGCCTCTCTGACCCATTTCCATGTGTCGTCCAGCGCCTTGGCGAATTTGGCGAACATGTCAGTGATCTGATCAGGCAGCATGACCAGCGGCGGCGAAAATCCGATGCGGTCCCCGAGGGCACGAACGATCAGCCCGTGGCCCAATGCGCGTTCCACCAGGTAATTGCCGACTTTGCGGGCCGGATCGAAGGGCTGCTTTGTTTCTTTGTCCGCGACCAGCTCCGCCACGGCGAGCATGCCGACACCGTTGGCCTCGCCCACCAGAGGGTGGTTGGTGAATTTCTGAATACCGTCCTGGAGGACCGGGGCCGTGGTGCGCACCATGCCGAGCAAATCGATTTCGTCATAGATATTGAGGGTCTCGATTGCTACCGCGGCGGCGACCGGATGCCCGGAATAGGTAAACCCGTGGCCGAACACGCTGATCTCGGCGCTCTGCTCTGCTATGGGGCGGAAGACGCGCTCATTGACCATGATGGCGGAGATGGGAACGTACCCGGAGGTCAAGGCCTTGGCGCAGGTCAGGATGTCGGGCCTC
This sequence comes from Pseudomonadota bacterium, assembly GCA_027624735.1. Lineage (GTDB taxonomy): Bacteria > Pseudomonadota > Alphaproteobacteria > MPNO01 > UBA2964 > JAQBTY01. The sequence continues at coordinate 10,619 of JAQBTY010000026.1, forward strand.
AGATCAAACTTCTGGCTGCCCCATACATCGCCGGTTCGGCCAAAGCCGCAGATCACCTCATCGGCGACCAGAAGCACGTCGTGTTTCTTGAGGACTGCCTGTATTTTCTCGAAATAGGTCGCCGGTGGCAGCAATATGCCGCCGGCGCCCATCACCGGCTCGGCGAAAAACGCTGCAACGGTGTCCGCCCCTTCGCGCTCGATCAGCGCGTCGAGATTATTGGCGCAGCGGGTTGCGAAATCTTCCTCGCTCTCGCCGGTCTCGGCGTAGCGGTAATAATGCGGGCAGTCGGTATGCAGAAATCCCGCGATGGGCAAATCGAAAGCCCGATGATTGACCGGTGTGCCGGTGACGCTGCCGGCTGCAATGGTTACGCCGTGATAGCCCTTGATGCGGCCGATTATCTTTTTTTTGTTCGGTAACCCGAGCGCGTTATTGCGGTACCAGATCATCTTGATGGCGGTGTCGTTGGCCTCGGATCCGGAATTGGCGAAGAATACCTTGGACATGCGGCCGCCCTCGGCCTCTGGCGCCATGGCCAGCAGCCGTTCGGCCAGCTCGATCTGGACGTCGTGCCCCTTCTGGTTGAAGCCGTGATAGAAGGAAAGTTTCCTGATCTGATCCGCCGCGGCCTGCGCCAGCCGTTCCTGCCCAAAGCCGAGCGAGACGCACCATAGCCCGGCCATGCCTTCGATATATCGCCTGCCATCCTCGTCAGTGACGTAAACGCCGTGGCCGCTGGTCATAATCAGCGATCCGTTGGCCTCGTTGGCCAGGCCGTTCGTGTAGGGATGAAACACCGACGCGGCATCCCGCGCGGCGAGGGAGTTGGGATGAGTCATGTTAAAAACCACCTAGGAAGCGATGTTCTATTCCGGCCGTTAATTTAGTTTATTTTTTGACTGTGTGGCACAGAATACCTTACCAAATCACAATGATCGCCCTGAAATCCGAGAGTGTGTCCCGGCTACCGGACATTCATTTTTGGCTGATTTCAGGAATTCCGACGTTGTTGATCGCGCGCCAGATGCGCTCTGGCGTGGCTGGGATGGGGATATCGGTAAGGCCCCAGGGCGACAGTGCGTCGATCACGGCATTGATGATCGCCGGCGGCGCGCCGCAGTTCCCTGCTTCGCTCCCGCCCTTGACCCCAAGCAGGTTCGAGGCGGTCGGCACCAGGGCGACCTCCGAAACGATGTCGGGCATGATGTCGGCACGGGGCATCCCATAATCCATGAACGATCCGGTTATCAGCTGGCCGGTTTCACGGTCGTAGACGATTTGCTCCACCAGAGCCTCTCCCAGGCCCTGCGCGATGGAGCCGTGCAACTGCCCTTCCAGCGTGAGTGGATTGACCACCACGCCCACATCGTCCACCGCGGCCAACCGGTCCACCTTTATTTTGCCGGTATCGGGATCGATTTCCACCTCGACGATCATGCAGCCGTTGGGAAACGAATAGGTTCCGTCATGGGTACCGACGCCGTCGAGCCCGATGCCGAGTTCCTGCGGTATGCCGCTGCCTCGGTAGGAGGTTTCAACGACTTCCTGGAAGGTGACCTGCCTGTCTGTGCCGGCGACCTGAAACAGGCCGCCTTTGAAAACGACGTCCGCTTCGGACGCTTCGAGCATCCAGGCGCTTATGCGCTTTCCCTTGGACACGACCTCTTCGGCGGCCAGCTTGAGGGCGGATCCGCCGGCGCTCATGCTGCGTTGGGCAAAGGTGCCGCGTCCGAACAGCACCTTGTCCGTATCGCCCTGGAAGACGCGTATCCGGTCCATCGGCAGGCCGAGCCATCCGGATACCATCTGGGCGAACATGGTTTCATGCCCCTGGCCCGTCGACAGCGTGCCCACATGAAGCGCAACCGATCCATCATGCGCTACCCGGATTTCCATCCTTTCGGAGAACGTCCCGGCGCGCTGGCAGTGCAGGGCCAGCCCGATGCCGCGCCGCAATCCCCGCTCTGCGCTCTCGGTCCGGCGTGCCTCGAAACCTTCCCAATCCGCCAGTGCGAGACCCTGGTCCAGAACCCGTTCGAAATTCCCGGAATCGTATACATACCCGCCAGGCGTCCGATACGGCATGGCGGACGGCGCAATGAGATTGCGCCGGCGCAGATCGACGGGATCGATGCCCATTTCCCGCGCCGCCTTTTCCATCAGGCGTTCAAGCACATAGGTGGCTTCAGGTTTGCCCGAGCCGCGATAGGGGCCGAGTTGCACCGTGTTGGTGAAGGCTGCCCGCACCACCGCGTGGATCAGCGGCACATGGTAGGCGCCCGGGTAGCTGATACTGGCGTTGCGCGGCGGTACGCCCGCCGATCCGCTGAGATAGGCGCCCAGGTCCACCACGACGGAAATGCGGAACGCCAGGATGCGGCCGTCGCGGTCGAAGGCGAGCTCGGCTTCGGCGATCGGGCCGCGTCCGTGCATATCGGTGGCCAGGCTTTCGCTTCGATCCGCCGTCCATTTCACCGGCCGCCCCACTTTGCGCGCGGCCCACAGGACCAGAACCTCCTCGGGATAGACCTGGCCTTTCATGCCGAAGGCGCCGCCCACATCCATGGCGACGACCCGGAGGTTCAACTCGGAAATCCCCAGCAGGTGGGCGACCGTATGCTTCACCTCGTGCGGTTCCTGGCAACTGGTGCAGAGCGTATATCGACCATCCAGGGAATCCTGATAAGCAATCGCCGCGCGGGGCTCCATGGAATTGGCCGAAGCGCGGGGATAGTGGGAAGAAATTTTCGTCACGTGCGACGCGGCGGCAAACTGGGAATCGACGGAATCGCTTTCACCGGACTCGATCTGAAAACTCACATTGCTGTCAGCCTCGTCCCAGACCTTGGGAGCATCCGGCGCCAGCGCGTCGATCAGGGTCACGGCGGGAAGGATGTCGTATTCGATATCGATCAGTTCGCCGGCATCCTTGGCCTGGGCAAGGGTTTCCGCAACCACCAGCGCGACCCGGTCGCCCACATGGCGCACCCTGTCTGACACAAGCACCGGCTGTGTTGGACAGTAAGACTGGCTGCCGGGCGGCGATTTAGGGAAGGAATTGCACACCAGGCTTCCGACCCCGTCTCTGGCGACATCTTCGCCCGTCAGCACGGCCAGCACGCCCGGGGCCGACAAGGCCGCGCTGGTGTCGAGACCGACGATGCGGGCATGAGCATGGGGTGAGCGCACCACATGGGCGAATGCCGTGTTCGGCAAAGCCATGTCGTCGGCGTAATGGCCTTTCCCGGTGAGCAAACGCTTATCCTCGACACGCCGTACCGGCGCGCCTAATTCCGATGTTGCGCTGTGCTCCGCCTCTGCCGACTGATTCATCGGACGCCCCCCTGTGCCGGATTTCTGACTGCCCTGTATTTTCCGGGCAGCGGATATTTTCAGGTTAGGGTACGGTTCCCGCTATCGCAAGGCGGCGCATGACCGGAAAATCGAAGGGACTTATCCGCCAGTGACGCTCATATGGCGGGAGACGGCGGGGCCGCGGCGGCGGCGGTCGATGATGAAATCATGGCCCTTGGGTTTGCGGCCGATGGCTTCGTCGATGCTGTCCATCAGGGCGGCGCCATTGTCGTCGGCGCGCAGCGGGGTGCGCAAATCGGCGGCATCTTCCTGACCGAGGCACATATAAAGTGTGCCGGTGCAGGTGAGGCGGACACGGTTGCAGCTTTCGCAGAAATTATGGGTCAGCGGCGTGATAAACCCTATACGCCCGCCGGTTTCCTCAACCCGCACATAGCGGGCGGGCCCGCCGGTGGCGTAATCGATATCGGTCAGGGTCCAGCTTTCATTGAGCTTGGCGCGCACCATGGACAGCGGCATGTACTGGTCGAGCCGTGTTTCCCCGATTTCTCCCATGGGCATGACTTCGATGAAGGTGAGGTCGAATCCTTCATCGCCGCACCAGCGCACCAGGCGGTCGAATTCGTCATCATTGACGCCGCGCAGCGCGACCGTGTTGATCTTTATCGCAAGCCCGGCGGCCTTGGCGGCGGCGAGCCCGTCGCGCACCTGTTCGAGCCGGCCCCAGCGGGTGATGGCGGTAAACTTGTCATTGTCGAGCGTATCCAGCGACACGTTGATGCGCTTCACGCCGATATCGGCCAGCTCGTTGGCAAATCTTCCGAGCTGGCTGCCGTTGGTGGTGACCGTCAGCTCATCGAGAGCACCGCTTTCCAGATGGCGCGATAGCGACCGGAACAGCGACATGATGTTGCGCCGCACCAGCGGCTCGCCACCGGTCATGCGCAGCTTGCGCACGCCGCGCTCGACAAAGGCCGAACAGACCCGATCGAGTTCCTCGAGCGTCAGTACGTCCGCCTTGGGCAGAAAAGTCATGTCTTCGGCCATGCAATAGACGCAACGGAAGTCGCATCTGTCGGTGACCGATACGCGGAGATAGGTGATCGCGCGTCCGTGGGGGTCGATGAGCGGCCCGTCCATCCTGCTTTCCCTGCATCCAAAAGGGGGGGTGGTTCGTGACCACCGTTATATCCAACAGAATATAGCGCTATCAGGGGCAAAGGAAAAGGGGCGGGAGTCCAATGACGCCAGCCCAGGGTTAAACGCCGCTACTATTATGGCGCGGTTCAGTCGTCGGTTGGGACGGGAGCCTCGGCGCGGGGCAGGCGGACGGTGAACCGCGCGCCGTGGTCGGGCCGGCTTTCGACCGAAAGGTCGCCACCCATCAGCTGGGCAAGCTGTTTCGAAATCGTCAGGCCGAGACCGGTACCTTCGCTGGGCGCTCTCAGGATGTCCGAATTTACCTGGTGGAAGCTCTCGAAAATCTTGCTCTGTTCCTCCGGCGGAATGCCGATTCCGGTATCCCAGACGGTAAATTCAACGTCGTTCCTGTCCGACAGCCGCACATCGACACCCACCGATCCGCCGGGTCCGGTGAATTTAATGGCATTGTTCAGGAGATTGACCAGGATCTGGCGGGTCCGGCCCGGATCAGCCATGACGGTCCAGACATCGGAGACACCGACCGCCTCGATATTGACGCCACGCTGTTCGGCGCGGACCGCGATGATCGATTTTGCCTGGGCGATGACTTCCGACAGGCGGGTCGACCGGGCAGCGATCGCAACCGTCGCCGAGTCGATATTCACCGTATCGAGGATGTCGTTGATGATGTTGAGGAGATGATAGGCGGCGCCGTGGATGTCCCGGAAATAGGACAGGTACCGCGAATTGAGCGCGCCGAAGGATTGCTGGATCGACATTTCCGCGAACCCGATGATAGCGTTCAGCGGGGTGCGCAGCTCATGGCTCATCTTGCCGAGGAAATCGGTTTTCGCCTTGGCTGCCGCCCTTGCATCGACCAGCGCGCGATCGAGCTCCATATTGCGTTCGCGCAGTTCGGTCAGGCTTTCTTCCAGGACCTGCTGTGTCTTGTAGGCATGGGCCTCGACCTCGTGCTGGCGGGTCACGTCGGTGCCGGTCCCGCGATAGCCAACAAACGCGCCCGACTGGTTGTCGAACACCGCGACCCCCGTCATCGAAATGCGGCGTGTCTGGCCCCGTTTGTCGGGCATCAGGAAAATACGGCCCCGGAACGGCATCAGGCTGCCGGCAAGATCCGGCCGCGATGGCGTTTCCTCGAACTCGCCGAGCGAGAATAGATGGCGGCCGACTACCGCCGAGGGCGGCGCTTCCAACGCCTCGGAAATCCGGTTCGAGACATAAATAAGATTCAGGAGTTCGTCGGTTTCCCAGACCCAGTCCGACGCCGACCGGATGACATCCTGGAACCGTGATTCGGTGCGCGCCGAATGCATGACGGCTTCTGCTTCCAGGGTGACGTCGGTATAGAGGCCGCCATAGCAGGCGGGCGTGCCTTCTTCGAAGACGCGGAAATGGGTTGATCTGAAATGACGCAGCTCACCCCTCATCTCGACGCTCTGACGGACGTTGACTTCCCGCTCGCCGGCATTGAGACGGTCGAAGATCTGACTCAGTTCGGTGGGGACAGGCGCATGAGGCTGTTCACGCCGCTCGCGGCTGCGGAATTCCGGAAAGGAATTCTGGGCGATGTCGTTGAAGGCGTCATTGCGATAGAGGAAATTGTTGTCGCGGTCGGCGTAATAGACCGCCGACATGCGGTTCATCAGCGCGGCCGGCAGGAAGGCGCCTTCCTCGATGTCCGGGATAGCAAGGGCCGAATTTTTCACAGCCTTCAAATGATTGCCGCTTTGTTCAAAGGGCGCGCCATACCGGTCGCCGGTCAAGCTCGCCGCAACCGTTACGCTGCCACCGGTATCACCGGTGTCGCGGTTCCGATTCTGTGCAGGACCTTCCAACAGGCCTTACCCCCTACGCATAACAGCCATCGCGAAACGCAACAGCAAAAACGACGATTTGCCCGCACCAGAATATCTTAAGCCGGTTCAGACATCGGCTTGACCATTATCCAAGCGTCCAATGGCGGGCCGATTATATTGACGCAGAGTCTGCATACAACACCCTGCGGACAAACGCCAACGTTTTGAGCATTCCCCCACTATTGTTTTATTGGCGCTATAACCCGGCTTAACATCAGGCCGGGCAAAATTTGACTTGTTGCCTCGTGCCGGGCGCCGTTCCATATTGGCGTCATGGCTGATTTTGAAATTATGCCCGAACCCAAGGACCCGAGATTGACCGAACGCGTGGTCGGTATCGATCAGCAAGGGAGGGCGATCGAAACCTCGGTAACGGTCGAACGGCCGCTGACGCTGTTTCTGAACGATCAGGAAATTGTCACCATGATGACCATCGGCGACTATCCCGATTGTCTGGCGGTCGGGTTTCTGCTCAACCAGAACATGCTGCAGCCCACCGATGTGATCACCGGCATCGATTACGACGAGGAGATCGATGTCGTCGTGGTGCGCACCGAGCGGGAAACCGACTACGAACAGAAGCTCAAGAAAAAGACCCGCACGTCGGGTTGCGCGGTCGGCACCGTATTTGGCGATGTGATGGAGCGGTTCGACGAGATCACGCTCGACCCCGACGCCAAGCTTCATACTTCCTGGCTATATGCGCTCACCAAGAAAATCAACACTACCCCGAGCCTCTATCTCGAAGCCGGCGCGATCCATGGCTGCGTGTTGTGCGAACGGGCTCGGCCGCTGATCTATATGGAGGACGTCGGGCGCCACAACGCGGTCGACAAGATCGCCGGCTACATGTTCCTCAACAAAATTTCTCCGGCGGGCAAATTGTTTTACACCACCGGGCGGCTGACCAGCGAAATGGTGCTCAAGACCGTGCAGATGGACATTCCAATTCTGATCTCGCGGTCAGGCTTTACCGCCTGGGGGGTGGAACTCGCCCGTAAGGCCAATTTGACCCTGATCGGCCGGGCGCGCGGCAGCCGGTTTGTCGCCCTGGCCGGTGAGCAACGCATTGTGTTCGATGCCGATCCCCGCCAGGCCGAAGAGGAACCGAAACGTTTGCGGCGCAAGGCAAGCATTTAAAGGGCGGCGATGAAACTGACGCTGCAATGGCGGGGGCCGATAGGTCCGGGCCGGTTTCCCGAAGCCGGTGACGCGCTTGCGGCGCTGGCCGCGCCCGGGATTTATCTGCGTATCAAACAATATGAAGGCGTTGGCGGCGATGCCCGCACGGTGTCCTATGTCGGACAGTCAAAGCAACTCATCGTGCGGTTCGACCAGCATCTTCGCGATATCCTGACCTTCTCATCGGCGCTGCGCGACCGGACCGGCGCCGTCGCGCTGGCGCGAGACGGCGCCAACCGCTATCAGGCTTACAATGCGCTTGAAGACGTGATGGCTCTGGTCACCGCCGAAGCGGCGCGGCTCCGATTTTACTGGGCGGCGTGCGAGGATGGATTCGATGCGGCTTATCTCGGCCTGATCGAAGGCGCGCTCAAGGCACGGCTGGAAGGACAGGTGGCGGGCGGCGGCGCGTTCGCCTGCGAAAATAAACAGGGCATCGGGGAGGCATCATTCGATGAAGACATTGTGGTCAGCCATGTGTTCGATGATCTTGAAGCGGCCGATGCCGCCTTGCTCACTGATCTGATGTCGGCGGATCCCATCCACCTGACCGTACCGTTGGCTGAGTTTGATCATGCCGAATAGCAATGTCTGTGGTCTGTTGCTCGCCGGCGGGCAGTCGCGGCGTATGGGGGGCGGCGATAAATGTCTCAGGATTCTGGGCGGCCAGACAGTGCTGGCGCGGATCCTCCATATCGCCCGGCCGCAGGTGGGGAAGCTGGTGCTCAACGCCAATGGCGACGGGGCGCGGTTCGCGGATTACGAATTACCGGTGGCGCCCGACGTGGTGGGTGGGTTCGCCGGGCCGCTTGCCGGCGTGCTGACCGGGCTTGAATGGGCCCTGGCCAATGCGCCTGAGTGCCAATGGGTGGCCAGTTTAGCCTGCGACGCCCCCTTCGCGCCGCGTGATCTGGTAGGCCGGTTTATGGCGGCGGTGGCGGAGGAGGGCGCGGACCTTGCCTGCGCATCGTCGGATGGCCGCGATCAGCCGGTGTTTGGTTTGTGGCCGGTGCGGCTTGCGGATGATCTGCGCGCCGCGCTGGTCGACGAGGATCTTCGCAAGGTCGATATTTGGACCGCACGCTATCGGCTGGCGCGCGTCGACTGGCCCACCACGCCGGTCGACCCGTTCTTCAACGTCAACCGCCCGGACGATCTGGCGGCGGCGGATGCGTTGCTGACATCTATCGACCTCCCTTGACGGGCGCATGGTTGGGGCGGTTTGATTGAGCGATGGAAAAAGGACGAGAATCCTCACCGCGGTTGCGCATCCTCATGGGGGCGGCGGTGGCGCTTGGCCCCGGCAAGGCGGATCTGCTGGATGCGGTGGACCAGGCCGGCTCCATTTCGGCTGCCGCCCGGAACATGGGCATGTCATACCGCCGCGCCTGGATTCTGATCGAAGCCATGAACCGGGACTTCAAGGAACCGCTGGTGGAAACCTCGGCCGGCGGCAGCGGCGGCGGCGGCGCGCAGGTTACGGCCGCTGGCAATGAGGCGCTGCGGCGGTACCGCGCCATGGAACACAAGGCGATCTCCGCGGTTAAAAAAGAAATGTCAGCGTTCGCCAATTTGTTGAATGAACCGTCTCAAGATAGTTGACGTTTTCTGCAGGGGCGGGTCTGAGACCAGCCGTCTGTGTTCAGTGCAATCCGTCCGCGGGCCGGTTTAAGACCGGCCCCTACGAAATGATTTTTCCATCTACTCCGCGCCTACTCCGCCGCCGCGGCTGGTGTCGCGGGCTCTATCCGGGCGGCGCAGAATTTGAACTCGGGGATCTTGCCGAACGGATCGAGCTGCGGATTGGTCAGGAAATTGGCCGGCGCTTCGGCGTAACAGAACGGGATGAACACCATGCCGGCGGGCACCGCGCGATCGATGCGGGCCTTCAGCTCCAGCGTGCCACGCCGCGTCGCGACCCGGACCATATCGCCGGGCGCAACACCCATGTCGCGCAAATCCTTGGCGTTGAGACAGGCGATGGCTTCGGGTTCAAGCGCATCCAGGATGGAGGCGCGCCGTGTAATGGCGCCGGTATGCCAATGTTCCAATTGACGCCCGGTGGTCAGCACCATGGGGTAATCGGCATCCGGCAGCTCGGCGGGCGGTACGATACTGGCGGCGACCATTTTGGCGCGGCCCGACTCGGTCGGATAGCCATCGCCAAACACGATCTCATTGCCTGGTTTGTCGGGCGCGTCGCTCGGGTAGGTAACCGCGCTTTCGCGCTCCACCCGATCCCAGCTGATGTTGGCAAACGACGGCATCATTTGCGCCATTTCCGTAAAAACGTCGCGCGGGTGTTCATAGGACCAGTCGAGACCAAGCCGATTGGCGATCTCCTGGATAATCCACCAATCCTGGCGCGTGTCGGCGGGCAGGGGCAGGGCATGGCGGCCCATCTGGATCTGACGGTTGGTGTTGGTGACGGTGCCGTCTTTTTCAGGCCAGGCCGAGGCCGGCAGCACGACATCGGCGTGAAACGCGGTTTCGGTCAGGAAAATATCCTGCACCACCAGATGCTCGAGCTTGGCCAGCCCCTCGCGCGCATGCTGGGCGTCGGGGTCCGACATGGCCGGGTTTTCGCCCATGATGTACATGCCGCGAATTTCATCGGCATGGACGGCATCCATGATCTCGACCACGGTCAGGCCGCGGTTGGGATCGAGATCGGCGCCCCAGAAATCCTCGAATTTGTGCCGCACGTCTTGGTCGGTGACCAGCTGGTAGTCCGGGAAGAACATGGGAACCAGCCCGGCGTCCGACGCGCCCTGCACGTTGTTCTGGCCGCGCAGCGGGTGCAGCCCGGTGCCGGGCCGTCCCACCTGGCCGCACATCAGCGACAGATCGATCAGGCAGCGTGCATTGTCGGTACCGTGGACGTGCTGGGAGATACCCATGCCCCAGAAGATGATCGCCGCCTGAGCGGTGGCATAGGTCCGCGCCACTGTCCGCAGGGTCTCGGCATCGATGCCGCACACGGCCGCCATCTTCTCCGGCGTGAAGTCAGCGAGATGCGCCTTGAGCTGTTCAAACCCTTCGGTGTGGGCCTGGATATATTGCCTGTCGTAAAGTTCTTCCTCGACGATCACCTGCATGATGGCGTTCAACATGGAGACATCGCCGCCGGGCTTGAACTGCAGCATGTGGGTGGCGTGGCGTTTGAGCGCCTGGCCGCGCGGGTCCATGACGATCAGTGTCTTGCCGTCTTTGACCGCCTGCTTGAAAAAGGTCGCGGCCACCGGATGGTTTTCGGTCGGGTTGGCGCC
>JAQBTY010000027.1 GCA_027624735.1 Pseudomonadota bacterium
ACCGGCTCGATCGCGATATGACGTTGGAAAAAGACGCCACCACCTATAATAATTTTTACGAATTCGGCTCGCACAAGGAGATATCCAAGGCGGCGCAGGCCCTTAAGGTCAGTCCCTGGACGGTGACGTTCGATGGCATGGTGGAACAGAAACAGACCGTCGATATCGATAGCCTGCTGAAAAAAATGCCTCTCGAAGAACGGCTCTATCGCCATCGCTGCGTCGAGGCGTGGTCGATGGCGGTGCCGTGGTCCGGGTTTGCGATGGCCGAACTGGTCAAATTCGCCAAACCGCTCAAGGGCGCCAAATATATCGCCATGGAGACCTTCAAGGATCCGGACATGGCGCCGGGCCAAAAGCAGTTCTGGTACCCCTGGCCCTATATTGAAGCCCTGACCATCGAAGAGGCGACCAACGATCTTGCCCTGATCGGCACCGGGCTTTACGGCAAGCCCATGCCGAAACAGAACGGCGCGCCGCTCAGGCTGGTAACGCCCTGGAAATACGGCTTCAAATCGATCAAGTCGATCGTGAAATTTACGTTCACCGACAAGCGTCCGAAGAGCTTCTGGGAACGCATCCAGCCCGCCGAATATGGCTTCTGGGCCAATGTGAACCCCGAAGTGGATCATCCGCGATGGAGCCAGGCGACCGAACGCGTGCTCGGTAAAGGGGACGCGCGGGTGCCGACCCTGCTTTACAACGGCTATGGCGAATACGTCGCGGATTTGTACAAGAACATCAAGGGCGAACAGCTGTTCCTGTGAGGGATTGCGAACTTTACCCCAATCCGACCATCACGAACTCGCGGAAGCCGGGCCGGTCGGTGAGCTGACCGTACCAGCGTTTTAAATTGGGCAGGTCCTTGCGCTCGATACCGTCGAAGGCGTACCAGCGGTAGCCGTAAATGCCCACCGGGATGTCGGCCATGGTGAAATCATCGCCCGCCACGAAAACGCGGTCGGCAAGCAATGTATCGAGCATCTCAAGATGTTTTTCGGTGGCGTCACGCGATTTGTTGATGGCGTCCCAATTGCGGTTCTCCGGCTTGTCGCGCACCAGCCCGTGGAACATATGGGTGAAGGCGGTGCCCAGCGCGCTCAACTGCCAGTCCATCCACCGCTCAGCATCGGCGCGCACGCGGGGGTCGGCGGGGCAAAGCCCGCCCATGTCGTGCTTGGCGGCGAGATAGCGCACGATGGAATTGGATTCCCACAGCACGAAATCGTCTTCTATCATCACCGGCACGCGGCGGTTGGGGTTGAGTTTGACAAACGCGTCGGTGTCCACCACACCGAATTCGCGGCCGGCGTCTTCGCGGTCATAGGGAATGCCCATTTCGGCGCAGGCCCACAGGACTTTCTGGACGTTTGACGAGCTTTTCCGCCCAATTATCTTCAGCATTCTCTCCGCTCCCTTTTACCTGGTGCACGGCATTACAATGCGGGCATTCTGTTGCTTTGTCACTACAGCCGCCGCATCCACCAACGGGGTACCATGACGCCGCCAAATACTTTATCTGTCGTCGCCTTTGTCGGACCGGAGACCTTGCCGCTCCACGTGGCCGCCCTGCACGGCTACTATGCCCGCGAAGGACTGAATGTGCGGTGGGAAGCCGCCACCGGATCGATCGACCAGATGGTGCGGCTGATCGAGGGCGATTGCGACATGGTCATGACGGCTATCGACAATATCATCGCCTATAATGCGGGGCAGGGCGGCGTGCCCGTGGACCCACTACCCGATCTGGTCGCCTTTCTGGGCTGCGCGTCGGAGCCACGGCCGCTGATGGCCTTGCCGGAAATCTCCGGCCTCGCCGGTCTGCGCGGACGGCGCATAGCCGTCGATGCGCTGAATACGGGTTTTTCGTTCCTGCTGCGTCAGCTTCTCCAGGATGCCGGGCTCGGCATGAAGGATTACGAGCTGGTGCCGGTCGGCGCCCCGCCGGCCCGCTGGCAATCCATGCAAGCAGGTGATTGCGCCGCGGCGCTGCTGAGCAAGGCGTTCGCGGCCATCGCCGTCGCGGCGGGATGCCGCGAGCTGCGCGCCGAACCGGATCCCTGGGCGAATTATCAGGGGGGAGTCTTCGCCGCGCGAAGAAGCTGGATCGCCGATCATGCGAACGATGTCGCAGGATTTATCCGCGCGACCCTTGCGGCCACCGGCTGGATTTTGGATACCGCCAACCGGGCGCAACTGCCTGATCTGCTTATGGCGCATCTGCCTCATATGACGCGGGAAGCTTCCGTTGAAGCCGCGGGCAATATGTCGGGGCTGTTGGCGCGGGACCTGCCGATCAATCCCGACGGGCTCCGGTCGGTCATTGTGCTACGGCAAACATACGGTTCCCCGCCCGCGACTTTGGGCAGCCCGGATTCCTATCTCGATCTCTCGATCTATGATCAGGTCGCCGCGTCGCGCTGATACCGGCGGTCTCAGGCCGGCCCTCTACGGTGTCGTTCAGCCGCCGGCCGGCTCGAACACATACAGGTTGATCTCGTCGGACAGTTTTTCCCAGGCGACCCGGACCGCCATGCCGGGGGTGAGTTCCGACGCGGTCACGTTGATCAACCGCGACATGACGCGCACGCCTTCATCCAGCTCCACCGCCGCCAGCACATAGGGGGCGAATTCCTCCATGCCGCGGAGCGGCACATGGACCTCGGTCCAGGCATAAAGCTTGCCCTTGCCGGAGACTTCCCGCCATTCCTGTTCGACGCTGCCGGAATGAATGCTGACGGGGCGCGGCCAGAATTGCGGCTTGCCGGTTTTCTTGTCGAACTGAAGCGTCAGCTTGCCTTCCCTGGCGGCGTCCCAGAACGGCTGGGTCAGGCTGCTGGGACGGGGGATCGGGCGCGGCGCCTTTGGTTTTTCTTCGTTTGCCATTTATTCAGCCTCCAGAATCATTGCGGCGCTGCAGCCCCAGTTGCGCAGGTACGGAATAAAGCCAATGCCGGTTACCATCGCGTTCTTGGCGTTGGGTACCTGGCGTTCACCGGCCTCGCCAAACAGCTGGCGCAGGGTTTCGGTCAGGTTGACGCCGCCGCCGCCAAGTCCCGGCTGGCCGCAGGAAATCTGTCCGCCGCCGGTGTTGGTCGGCAGTGCGCCGGTCGGCGACAGATCGGTGGAAAGAATGTAATCCGATCCTTCGCCGCGCTTGCAAAACCCTATCTGTTCCATCTGCAGCATGATGGCGATCAGGAAATCGTCATAGGGCTGGAACATGTCGATATCGGCGCAAGACATACCGGCCTTCTCCAGCACTTCCGGCCCGACGGTGGCAAAACCGGTTTCGGTAATATCCGGCGTGTTGTCCGACGGGTTAAAGTTGGTGATCTCGCTATAGGCGATGGGGTGGACCAGCTTTTTAATTCCCAGGCGCTTGGCCCGCTCCGTCGTGGTGATCAGAAATCCGCTGCCGCCATCGACCCGCATGACGCAATCCAGCAGGCGTATTGGCTCGGCGATCATGCGGGAATTCATATAATCTTCGACCGTGATCGGTTTGCGCAAGGTGTCGACGGCGTTTTCGTTGACCACCGCGCCGTTGCGCTGAACCACCGCGAGCTTGCCGAGCGCTTCCAGATTGAGCCCGTATTTCTGATCATAGGCGTGGCTCAGGAGGCCGAACGCCACGGGCGGGCCCTGGAACCCGGTCGGATCCATATATTCTTCGCGGAACCCGCCAAGCCGCCGGCCCGCGACCCCGCCGCTGCTGGCATCGGCGGCGATACACATCACCATCTCGCACTGGCCGGCGGCGATGGCGGCGGCCGCCCGCATGACATTGCCGACCGGCGAACAGCCGCCGATATCCGTGATCTGGCTCCACCTTGGGCTTAATCCCAGCGTGTCCGCCATGGCGATGGAATAGAATGTGTTGCCGGCTTCGGCGATCGGGCTGATCAGCGCCAGCCCGTCAATGTCGCTGTGGTTGATCCCGGCGCGCCGGGTCAGCTGTTCCATGATTTGGGCGGCGAACTCATAAGGTCCCTTGCCGGAACGCCGCTGGTTCTGCAGTTCCGCAAAGGCGATGATGGCGACGGATTTGTCGCGCAATGGATTATTCTTGGCCAAGATGCCTCCCCTTTCCCCCAGGGTAGCTTGCCCACCCTGTTATTAGTGACCGGTGGCTTTTAGCCACCCTGTTTTGGTTAACAAAACCTAACATCAAGTATGGCGCCGCGCCAGAGTGGCCGCATTGATAAAAAATTCATTCTTGGCGTCGATTCTGTGTCTGTGCGATGGCCCTGAAGGCTGACGCGTCTTTCTCTGGATAGTGGTGAGACCTATGTTCGATTCCTCCCAAAAGATCACCAAGCAGAAAATTACTGTCGAAGTTGAGCTCGAAGACGGAAAGCTCCTGACAGGTTACATGTTCCTCAAGCCACAGGGGCGATTGACCGACATGATGAATGACGAACGCATTTTCCTGCCGTTCGAGACGACCGATGGCAAATTCTTTGTCCTGAAAAAAACCGCCTGTCTTTCGGTCGCGCCGATCACCGGCGAGGCCGATGTGTATGTCGGCAACAATCCGTTCCAGATCCTTGGGGTGAGCGATAACGCCACTCTGGGCGAGATCAAGCAGCGCTATCACGCGCTGTGCGCGGAAAACCATCCCGACCGGCTCGGCAGCATGGGGCTGCCCCAGGAATTCATCGATCTCGCGACCACCAGAATGTCGCGCATCAACGATGCCTGGACCCGCATCCAGAAGCAGATCGATGAACAAAATCAGCCGCCGGCGGCGGGTGCGTCGGCGGCGTGATTGGCGCATCGACATTGGATTAATGGGGCAAAAAGTCATCGACCGCAACAACTGGCCGTAACAGGCCGTGGTCAGGCTTGGTTAAGGTCTTTTTGATCAATTTTGGTCATTTTGTCTGTGGTTTTCAGCGACTGGGCCTCTGTCCGGCAGATGGCCGGCAGGGGCGATCTCGACAGTAAAGGCGGTCAAGCGTGAAAATTCTCGTTGTCTCCTGGTATATGCCGCCCTTTGGCACCATGGGGGCGCTGCGCGTCGGAAAATTCTGTAAGTTCCTGGATCAGCAGGGACATGACGTACGCGTTCTGTCTTGCGCCGACCTTCCCCATGAAAAAACCTTGCCGCTGGAATTTCCCGAAGACCGGATCGTTCGCACCGGCAGCCTGGATGTAAACGCGATCCCCAAGGCGGTGCAGAAACTGCGGGTCGCCCTGTTCAGCAATTTGCCGGATCATGCACCGGTGGTCTCTCGGGTGGCGCTGGAAGCCGCTGGTCAGCCACCGTCGGTCGGATCGGCCACGGTGTCTCCGGCTGCACAGGCCTCTCCCGGCCTTGCCAAACGCACATTGCGGTCGCTCCGCGTCGGCTATCAGGCGTTGTTTAATTTTCCCGATCCACAAATCGGCTGGTATGTCGCCGCTACGAGCGGCGGGCGGGGCCTGGTCGATGGCTGGCAGCCCGAAATCATCTTCGCCTCGGCGCCACCCTTCACCTCCTTGATGGTCGGCAGGGCGCTCAGCAAGCGGACCGGTACGCCGATGGTGGTGGAATATCGCGACCGGCTGGCGGAAGATCCGTATTCGACGCGATCCAAAACCTTCCGCAAGAAAGTCGAAAAGCGGCTGGAAGATTGGTGGATGAAACAGGCCGCCGCCATCGTCACCGTGTCGGAGCCCTGGGCGGCGGATTACCGCACCCGGTTCGGTCTGCCGGTGTTGAGCGTCTACAATGGCTACGATCCGGACGATTATCCGGCCGATTACCCGCGCAAACCCACTGATCCTGACGTTCTGAATATTATTTATACCGGTATCCTCTATCCGGAACGCCGCGATCCGACGCCCTTGTTCAGGGCAATCAGGCTGATGGGCGATGAGGGCAAGAGCATCCGCGTTGCGTTTTATGGCGCCAATCGCGATGAACTGACGGAAATGGCCGCTGCGGAGAATGTGCTCGATCAGGTGGATATCAACGGCGGCGTACCCTATCGGCAATCCATCGATCACCAGATGAACGCCGATATATTGCTGCTGCTGCAATGGAACAATCCCAAGGAACAGGGCAATGTGCCGGGCAAATTATTCGAGTATCTCGGCGCGCGCCGCCCGGTCCTCGGGCTCGGGCTGGAGGATGGCGTGCCGGCCCGTATTCTGGCTGAACGGGGCGCCGGCATCTTTGTGAACGATCCGGCGCTTATCGTGGAACAATTAAAGAAATGGCAGGCCGAAAAGCGGTCCAAGGGCGTCATTCCTCTGGTGCCGTTGAGCGCCCGTGAGGGCTATAGCCGGCCCGAGCAGTTCAAACACGCGGAATTATTTCTCAAACAAGCGGCCGGCATCGACAGATAGTGTATAAAGGTCCATATATACTCTCTTAAGTTTTAAGATATATGACAGAATAACAGCTTCACCACCGGAGATCGTGCCATGCAGATTGCGGATTTACTGGGCGCCAAGGGAATTGGCGTCATCGCCCTGTTGCCCGATACCGACATATCGAACGCCGCTCTATTGCTGTCCGATCAGTCAGTCGGTGTGGCGGCGGTCATCGATGAGGAAGAGGGCCTGGTTGGCATTTTGTCGGAGCGCGACATCACGCGTGGGCTGGCGGAATATGGCGCCGCGGTGGTCGATGTCCGGGTCGATCAGCTCATGACCCGCAAAATCATAAGCTGCACGCCGGAGACCAGCATCGAGGGCGCCATTACGCTGATGCAGGACAACGGCATCCGTCATCTGCCCGTGGTGGAGGACGGCAACCACCTGATTGCCATGATCAGCATTCGTGATCTGATGGACGTCCAGGCGGAGGCCTACCGCCAGGCCGGCTGAGCCGGTCTTCCCGGAAAGCGGTTCGCCGCGAACAAATCCGAATTAGTTTTTTTACAGGCCGGTTCCGCCTGCCCCTATCATGGGCTAAACTCCCCCGCCAATAGAATTGATCGGGGATTTCCAATGACAGGTTCGGACCAACCGCCCTTTCGGGCGGATCACGTAGGCTCGTTGCTAAGGCCGCGGAATTTGATCGACGCCCGGGCGCGGCTGCTCGGCTATGACCATGAGAGCGCGGCCCCGCCGATCATGGGTGGCCATGACAATCCGGAGCTGCGCGAGATCGAGGATGCGTGTATCCGCGACGTGGTCGCGCTGCAGGAAGGCCTCGGTCTCAAGGGCGTCACCGATGGCGAATACCGCCGCACCTTTTTTCATCTCGATTTTCTGGAGCGGATAGAGGGTGTCGTGGTCGGCAGCGGCATCCCGGCGAAATTTCAGGGCGGCACAAAAAAGGTCGAATTCGCGCCGCCCAAGATGTCGGTGGGCAGTAGGCTGAAACGGACCCGGGAAATCTCCATCAAGGATTTCGCCTATCTGAAGTCGGTCACCAAAAATACCCCCAAGCTCTGCATTCCGTCCCCGACCATGCTGCATTTCCGTGGTGGGCGTAACGCCGTCGATAAGACGGCCTATCCGGATATGGCCGATTTTTTTACCGATCTGGCGCGCGTCTATGCCGAGGAAATCGCCGAACTGGGCGCGGCCGGCTGTACCTATCTGCAGCTCGACGATACCAATCTTGCCTATCTGTGCGATCCGGCCATCCAGGAATCGACCCGCAAGCTTGGCGAAGATCCGGCCGCGCTGCCCCGCCAATACGCCAAGCTTATCAATGACGCGATCGCCGGCCGGCCGAAGGACATGCGGGTCACCATTCATCTGTGCCGCGGCAATTTCAAAAGCGCCTGGGTCGCCGAAGGGGGCTATGAGCCGGTCGCGGAGGTACTGTTCAACGAGCTCGACGTGGATGGCTACTTCCTCGAATATGACGACGAGCGCTCCGGCGATTTCGCGCCGCTACGCTTTGTGCCCAAGGGCAAGTCCGTTGTGCTCGGACTGATCAGCAGCAAACTGCCGGCGCTCGAACCCAAGGATGAGCTTAAGGCCCGCATTGAAGAAGCGGCCAAATACATGCCCATCGATCAGATGGCCTTGAGCCCGCAATGCGGGTTTTCGTCGACCGTGCATGGCAATGACATCACGCTTGAGGACGAGAAAGCCAAGATCCGGCTGGTGGTGGAAACCGCGGACGAAATCTGGGGCAGCGCGTGATTAATTTTAGGATGAGGGGACAAAGATAATGGCGCAGACAACCCGCCCGCCGTTTCGCGCCGATCATGTCGGCAGTCTGTTGCGGCCTCAAAAGCTCAAAGAGGCTCGGGAATCTCTACTCGGCGCTCAGACGGCGGACTCCAATCTGGGTCCGCACGACAATGAGTTGCTCGCCAAAATAGAAGACGACTGTATCCGTGACGTGATCGCCATGCAGGAAAAGGCCGGCTTAAGCGCCGCCACCGATGGCGAATTCCGCCGCCGCTCCTGGTGGCTTGAGCTGATCATGACCTGGAGCGGGGTCACGGGAAACCGGCAGGATGCATCGTCACCTTTTGGCTGGAAAAACGAAAAGGGCAAGCAGCAGGATTTTTCCCATCTGCATATTACCGGCCCCATCGAATGGAGACCCAGCGCGGTGGTCAAGGCGTTCGAATTCCTGCGCGACAATACGAAGCTGGTGCCCAAGGTCACCATACCCTCGCCACCGGTCGTGCATTGTTTTTCAGGCGGCGATCCCATGATCCTCGACGATTATTACGACGACATGGAAGAATTCTGGGACGATCTGATCAAGGCCTACCGGCAGGAACTGGCCGCTCTGGTCGCTGCCGGAGCACGCTATATCCAGGTGGATGACGTAACCCTGCCGTTCATCTGCGATCCCGATTACGCCGATGTGTTCCGGTCCTGGGGCTCAGGCCCCGAGCAGGTCCTGAACGACTATGCCAAACGCATGAACGCGATGCTCGAAGGGCTGCCGGACGACGTGACCGTCACCATGCATCAGTGCCGCGGCAACCGTGAAGGCCTCTGGTCGGCCGAAGGCGGGTACGATCCGGTCGCCGACGTGCTGTTCAACCAGATCAACGTGCACGGCTATTTCCTGGAATACGACACGCCCCGCGCCGGCACGTTCGAGCCCCTGCGCCTGGTGCCCGAGGGCAAAGTCGTGGCGCTCGGCATCGTCTCGACAAAAACCGGGGTGCTGGAGGATGCCGATTTCCTCAAACGGCGCATCGATGAAGCCGCCAAATACGCCCCGCTGGACCGCCTGGCACTGGCCACCCAATGCGGCTTCGCCAGCTCCATCGTCGGCAATCCCTTAACCGAAGACGAAGAAGCCGCCAAGCTCGCCCGCATTGTCGAGGTCGCCGATGACGTGTGGGGAACGGCCTGATCGCGGACGTTACATTTATTGTTCCCTATCTCGTCATTACCGGGCTTGACCCGGTAATCCAGAGGATAGACACGCCAATTGGAGGACGGGACTGGATTACCGGGTCAAGCCCGGTAATGACGAGATAGGAGTAATTCTATCCTAAACCCGCGTTTGGACTTCGATGGGCCATCGGTCGATTTGACACGTTACCCAACGTTTTCAGTACAGGTGGATAGGCCGCCGCTCATCCCTTCGGGTCGTACTGCACCAGCCCTTCGATCTCGTCGAGGTTCTCGGCGCGGCCGCGGAGTTCGAGGGTGTTGCGGTCGGGGTCGCGGATAAAGACCGACACGTGGCCGTCGCGGCCGAACATGACCGGGCCCTGGGTGATCTTGATGTCCTTTGCCTTGAGCGTCGCGATGGTGTCCTTGATGGAGGCGACCCGCAGCGCCACATGGGTGAAGCCGGAATATTTGATTTCCTCATCCATCAGAATGTTTTTGCCGCGGTTGGTGGAGGTGGTATTGACGATTATATTCATCTCCACATCGTCCGGGTTGCGGATGATGACCACCGCATCGAACTCGACCCGCTGGATCACCTCGAACCCGAAGACTGCGTAGAACGCAACGGCGCGGTCGGCGTCGGCGACCCGGATGCCGATGTGATCGACCCGTTCGACGTGGATGGTGTCCTGTGCGGCCATGAATTTTTCCTATGCGCGTGTTGTGATGACAGGGTGGGAATATAACCGAACGTGCGTCGCTGCAAGGGGAAGAAGAGTTCCCCTCACCCCAACCCTCTCCCGCAAGCGGGCGAGGGGGCCCATCGAGCTTGCACTTAGCTGCGTTAGTCGTTGGCGATAGGCTGAGAAGTCAGCGTATCGGAAATTAACCCCTCGCCCGCTTGCGCTAGCAGATTCACACATTTTTTCGGCGGGTCCATCCTTGGCTCATGGCTTTGAATTGATCCCCTCCATAGGCGATGGTTTTAGGGCGGATTCCTTCCGGAAAGAAAAAAAACCTGGCGGAAAAAAGCCTGGTTTTGCGGGAAAAACACTGTGTTTTACCCCCTGAAACGGGTGTTTTTCGACGGTTTTTGACGGTTTTTGACGGTCCTTTTAGCGATCCCGGCCGGCCCGGCGCGGCTGAGCGCCGGACAGGAAGAGGCGCTCAACATCCTCGACCGGCTCGACGCGGATGTTTATCTCTAGCCATGCCGGTTACGTTTACGCAAGAAAGCCCCCCTTGATGAGCTTCGCTCCTCAAGGGAGGTTTGCTTCCTTATTCTCCGCTGGCCACTTTCGGCTTGGCGACGGGTTGCCCTACATTGGGCTCCCGCGTCGTCAGATTGCTGGGCCTCCCCCCCGTGTCGTAGGCGATGCGGCCGCCCGAGGTCTTTTGCTGGATCACGAGCCAATCGTCCTGCATGGCGGCGTTGTATCCCTTGAAGCGCGGCATGACGTAGCGGGCGAACATTTCCATGGACCGCCGCCATTTCTGGCTGTCGGTCCATTCCGGCACATGCAGCAGCATGCCGCCGAACCCGCCGGTTTCGGCGAGCTTTTCTTCAAGCCATTTTATGCCGTCATCGGGCGTGCCGATCACCCAGTCGCGCCGGTCGGCACAGGATTCAGGGGTGAACTCGGAAAATGGCTGGCCTTCATATTCGGCGTAATGGCCCTGCAGTCCGATGGCCGAAAAATATTCCGCCTCGCGCATGATGCCGGCCCGCACCTCGTCCCAGGCCTGATCCGCGGTCTCGGCGAAATACATGTAGGTGGCGATGCGCCAATTGTCGCGATCGGCCTCGTGGCCGGCGGCGCGCGCGCCTTCTTCCACATATTCCCAGTTGCGGCGCACGTCCGGGCGGTTTTTGCCCGCCGGCGACAGCCAGATCATATTGTGTTTGCCGATCATCTTGAGATTGGCCGGCGTCGCGGCGGACGGCATGGCAAGCGGCAGACGCGGCCGCTGGAACGGGCGAAGCTGCAGCCGCATATCGTCGAATTGCCAGTATTCGCCGTGATGGCTGATGGGCTCGTCGGATTCCAGCAGCCGCACGATCACGTCCACCGCCTCGTGCAGCATGGGATAGAGCGCCTCGTTCTCCATGTTGAACAGCATCTTGTCGGTGACCAGGCTGCACGGACCGACGCCCAGGATAGCCCTGCCGTGTGTCAGATGGTCGAGGAACGCCATGCGCTCCGCCAGATAGAACGGGTGATGAAACGGCACGCTGAACACCGACGTGCCCAGCCGGATGCGCTTTGCGGTGGCCGCAGCCATGGAGAGCGACATTTCCGGCGCCGGATGGGTTTCCCACCCGCCCGAATGATGCTCGCCGATATAGGCCTCGTCGAAGCCCAGCTCGTCGGCGAAATGAATGAGGCCGATATCGCGCTGAAAGGCGAGCGTCGGGTTTTCGCGCGGATCGTGACACGGCATCATGAACAACGAAAATTTCATCTCTACGGCTCCTTTGGCCGGTTATTTCCCTGTTATGCAGCCGCCGCCTTTCCTTCGTTTCGGGAATTAGCGGTGACTGACTGGTCGCCATAGGCTATCACGCCAATTATCGACCGCAAATCCGTCTCGCGAAACCTTTTAATTCGGTGACACCATGTTCGATGGGCAATTTGAAGGACAGTCGGCCATGCATATGGCGGGCCAGCTTCTCATGGCGTTCCTGTTTCTGGCCACCGGGATCATCAATGCGGGCTGGAAATTCCAGCAGCATCTCGACCGCATGATCGATGCCGGCGTGCCGCTTGCCAGGCCGGCGCTGATCATTGGTTTCGCGCTGCAATTTGTCGGCGGCGCCATGCTGGCGCTGGATTACCGCGTCCCCCTGGCGGCGCTGATGCTGATCGTCTTTACCGTGGCGGCGACGGCGATCTTTCACCGTTTCTGGCTGGTTGACGATCCGTTGCGCCGCCATCTGGCGCTGTCGTTTGTGTTTAATAATGTGGGCATCGTCGGCGGCTTGCTGCTGCTGATGGGATGAAGCGGTGATGACGGATCAGACACAACAGGTCGGGCTTGTCGGGCTCGGGACCATGGGGCGCGGGCTGGGCCACGCGCTGGCGCGCGCCGGGCTCTCGGTGCAGGCCTGCGAACCCCTGTCTGGGGAGGACTTAATCGTTCCCGATGGTGTCGCCTTGGCCGGCGATCTGACTGCGATGGTGGCCGCGCTGACGCCACCGCGCCGTGTGCTCCTGATGGTGACGGCGGGCGATCCGGTTGACGCGATGATCGAACAACTCACGCCATTGCTTGATCCAAACGATATCCTTCTCGATGGCGGCAATTCCCACTTCCGCGATACCGAACGCCGTGCCGCCGCGCTGGCCGATCGATCCATCCGCTATCTGGGCGTCGGTATTTCGGGAGGAGAGAAGGGCGCACGCGAGGGCGCCTCGATCATGGCCGGCGGACCGGCCGATGGGTTTGACGAGGCCCGCGATATCCTGGAAGCACTGGCGGCAGAAGATGGCGCTGCGCTGTGTTGCGCCCATATGGGACCGGGCGGGGCCGGGCATTTCGTCAAGATGGTCCATAACGGTATCGAATATGCAATCATGCAGTCGATCGCCGAGGCGTGGTTTCTGCTGCGTGGCTTGGCGGGCCTCGATGAACCCGCCATCGCGCGGCACTTTCGCGGCTGGAACGAGGGTGCGCTTGCCTCCGCCCTGATGGAAATCGCGGCCACCGTGCTGGAGACCAGCGACCCGGAAACTGGCGCGCCGATCCTCGACGTGATCCATGATGCCGCCGATCAGACCGGCACCGGGCGCTGGATGGTGACCGAAGCGATGGAACTCGGCGTCCCGGTGCCGACCATTGCCGAGGCGGTCGCCGCCCGCAGCCTGTCGGGATCATCGGAGGCGCGCGCCGCACTCGGCGCTGCCCGCGATAAACCGGTCGATATGGGAGATGACGGGCTGATCGCCGCCATCGGCGATGCGCTGCTTGGCAGTATCGTGTGCGCCTATGCGCAGGGCTTCGCCACCATCCGCGCCGCCGCCGCCCGCTATGACTGGCCGGTACAAGGCGCGACGGTTGCGCGCATATGGCGCAAGGGCTGCATCATCCAGTCCCGCCTCCTGGAGCCCATCGCCGAGGCCTATGACCGCAATCCCGATCTGGCAGTACTCCTGCAGGATGAAGCCATCGCGACATTGATCACCGATGCCGAAGAAGGCTGGCGCGATACAGTCGCTTCCGCGGTTCTCGCCGGACTGCCCGTGCCGGCCATGGCGTCCGCGCTCGCCTATCTCGACGCGCTCAGGAGCGACCGTTTATGGACCACGCTCACCCAGGCGCAGCGCGACCTGTTCGGCGCCCACACCTACCGCCGCACCGACCGTCCCGGCCGGTTCCATACCAACTGGCCGGAGAGGGAATAGGGCGCCACTGTTTTATCGGTTTAACTCGAACAAGCCTTTGCGCCGCTTCGCGCCGCAACCCCACCTCTCCCCAACCCTCTCCCCCCCCCCCAATGGGGCGGAGAGGGAGTCCGCTGAGATCGCGCCATTGCATTCCCCTCCGCCCTTTAGGGGGGAGGGGCTAGGGGAGGTGGGTCTTCGCCGCAGGATACCATTCAAAATTCAATATGCACTAAGTCACGGCATTTCCCGCAGCAGCCGGCCGCAGCCGTCGCGCGGCTCCCGGATATGGAAGCGTTTCTGGATTTCCCATACCAGCGCGCAGCAGGTTTCGATGACGGGCACGCCGAAATCTGCTTCCATCATGTCGACGATACTGAGCAGCCGCCAGGCGTTGCCCTGCAGATAGATTACCTCGGCCTTGGGGTGTTTCAGAAAAGTCTCGCGCACCAGGCTGTAGACCGCGTGCGGTGAAATCTCACCAGCCTTCTCGAACGGGACTTCGAGCGGTTCCATGGCGAGCACGTCGAACCCGGCCTGGGTCATGTAGTCGATGGTCAGATCGTTCTGCAGCCTGGAATAGCTCACCCCGATGATGCGCTTGGCGCCGAACGCCTTGAAGGCGCGGACGATATTCTGGTTGGCGGTGAAATGCGGCACGCCCATTTCGCGTTCCCATTCGCGGATCAGCGCGGCCTCACCCTTATAGCCCTGCATCATGAAGGGCGGCGTGCCGGAATGGTGGATCAGATCCACACCGGCCTCGGCCAGGGTCAGCGCATGATCGTGATAGCCCTGAATGGCGGCCTCGAATTCGTTCACGGTGCCGGCCCGGACGTTCTGGTGAATGGGGATCAGCCCGACGCCCTCGGGCAGCAACCGCACGGTTTCTTCCATGGACCCCGGCCGCATGGTCGGCTTGATCAGCCCGACCGTCCCGCGCCAGCTTGAAAAGCTCATGACGGGGCCGCCATGTACCGCGCCCAGGCGGCATATTGGGCGCGCTGCGGCAGTTCCACGGTGCCCTTGTTGACGAGCCCTTCCTGGTTGTCCGGTAGGTCGGTGTCGAGCCCCCGGGCGAACAGCACCCATTCGAAATTATCCGCGCCGACGCCGTTCTGAACCCGTGTGAAATTCTCCAGATCGTCGGTCTGGATGAGCGATGCGGCGGCATGGGTCAAATTGAGCTGCTTGATGATATCGGCATTCATCGCTTCCGGCGCGCCACGGAACTTGACCGGGTAGACCCAGACCTCGGTGCGGTCGACGGCGATCGGGCGGATGACCCGTACATGTGGATTGAGCGCCTGCAACGACATGTTCGGGAAATACCACGTGTTATGCCGTTTGGGATTGAGGATCTCCTGGGTCTTTTCCGCGCCGTGAATCGCGGTCAGGGAGGCCACATATTCCTGATAGACGGGGTCATGATTGTGTTTTTGTTCGGCGGCGGGCTGGTGGCCCGTATAGGTATGGCCGGTTTCCGCAGACGCCCAGGCGACCCGCTGTTCCCAGCGTTCCGCAGCCGCCCCCGTCGTAGTCAGGGTGGAGCCGCTGTCGTCGCCACGGCGCCGGCTGAACTGGCGGCCGTCACGGCGCAGCGTCGATTCATGGCTGAACGGCACATGATACATGTCGACCGTGTTTTCCATCTGGAGCTTCCAGTTGCCCCGGTAAAGGTATTTATGAACCCCGCCCGACAGATCGACGGCGCCGCCCGGCGCCTTGTCCACCAGCTCATCGATGCTGGCCCGGGCAATGCCCAGATGGGTGGCGAGATCGGGCCCGTCAGCAGCCAGGCTGGCGAAGACGAAGCCGCGATAGTTCTCCACCCGTGGCAATTGGCCCATCCCCAGGTTCGGATTGCCGGTATCGAAAGACTCGCCATAACCGCGCGGCATGGAGACGGCATTGAGCGTGCCGTCGGTGTTGAACGTCCAGCCGTGATAGGCGCAGCGGAAAATATCGGCGTGCCCCTGATTTTCGACACATACCCGGGCGCCACGATGGCCGCACCGGTTGTAAATCACATGGACCTGGCCGTCGCTGTGGCGCGCCATCACCACGGGCTGGCCGCCGATCATCAGGGTAACGAAATCACCCGGGTCAGGAACCTGGCTGTCGTGCCCTACATAGACCCAGGCCCGGTGGTAAATACGTTCCATCTCCAGCGCGAAGATGGCCGGATCGGTGTAGACCGAGCGATGGACCCGGCCGTCCTGAACGAGCGTGGCAGGATCCGGGCTCGGCAAATCCTACACTCCCACGGCGGCCGGCAGCGGGTCGCGGCCACGGATCATGTCGGACGCTTTTTCCGCCAGCATCAGGACGCAGGCGTTGATGTTGCCCGACACCAGATCCGGCATGGCGGCGGCGTCCACCACCCGCAGATTCTCCGCGCCGCGAACCTTGAGCTGGGGATCGAGCACGGTGTCTTCGGTAATACCCATCTGGCAGGTGCAGGACGGGTGATGGGCGGTGACGACGGTCTTGCGGATCCAGGCATCGATCTCATCGTCGGACTTAACATTTTCGCCCGGCGCGACTTCGACGCCGCGATACTTGTCGAGTGTTGACTGGTGCATGATGTCGCGAATGCGCTTCACCCCGTCGCGCAGCACCGGCAAATCATTGGGCGAGTCAAAGAAGTTCTGAATGATGCGCGGTTTGTCGCGCGGATCGGACGACCGCAACAGGACTTCGCCCCGGCTCTCCGGATGCAGCAGCACCGGGCGCATGCCGAACCCGTCGGTGAAGGGTTTCTTGATGCCGGGGAACCACAGATGCGCGCCCGGCGCGGTGCCGCGGAACAGGAACTGTATATCGGGCACCGCCAGTTCCGGCCGCGTTTTCACGAAGCCATGCAACCCGCCCGGCAGCACGGTCGCCGGACCGCTTTTGAGAAAATAGGCCTGCAACATGGCAAGGGCCATGCGATCGAAGCGCATCAGATCGCGGAACCAGCCGGCTTCGGGGCGGGTGTAATGGACGAATACCCCCAAATGATCTTGTAGATTCTTGCCGACGCCGGGCAAATCGATCACCGGGTCTATTCCGACATCCTTCAAATGATCCGCGGGGCCGATACCGGACAACATGAGAAGCTGCGGCGAGCCGAACACGCCGCCGGACACCAGCACTTCCCGGTCGGCGCGGGCCTGAATCATTTTGCCTTTTTGCGAATATTCCACGCCGACAGCTTTTTTACCCTCCATGATAATGCGGGTCGCGTAGGCGTTGGCCGCGATGGTGAGATTGGGGCGCGATTTCGCCGGGTGCAGATAGGCCACCGCCGCCGAGCACCGTTCGCCGCCGCGCTGGGTGGATTGCGAGGTGCCGAAGCCCTCCGGACTGCCGCCGTTATAATCGTCGGTAAGCTGGTAGCCGGCCTGCACGCAGGCCTGCGCCCAGTCATCCAGCAGCGGGTCGGAATTCTTGGCCCATTGGGTGGTGATAGGCCCGCCTTTGCCGCGATAGGGGTTCTCTTCGCCCTCCCAATCTTCACAGCGCCGCATATAGGGCAGAATGTCCGTATAGGACCAGCCGGTGCAGCCCTTCTGCGCCCAGCGGTCGTAATCGCCACGGTGGCCGCGCACATAGGCCATGACATTGATCGAGCTTGAGCCGCCGATGACCTTGCCGCGCATGGCCTCGATCTCGCGGCCGTTGACGCTTTCCTCGGGTTCGGCATCGAACCCCCAATCATGCATGCGGTGTTCGTGCATCTTGCCCATGCCGAGCGGAATCTGGATCAGCGGGTTCTTGTCGCTGCCGCCGGCTTCGAGGATGAGGACGTGTACGTCACGGTCCTCGGTCAGCCGTCCGGCCAGGACGCAGCCCGCCGACCCCGCCCCGACAATGATGTAATCGTATAGTTCCGCCTTGCTCATCCCGGTCCTCTGTTTTTCTGGTCTTCGGTCATCTGTGACCAATTTGTGTACACCGAACGGGCGCTTGGGCAAACCCCTGGGGGCATGGTGGGGCGTGGCGTCCGTTGACAGAAACTGGCCTCCACCGCACATTGGCGGCCAGCAATTCTGATCCACACACCCGGAGACGCGCCCCCATGCCGCATACGCTGAGATCGTTCCTCGAAAACATCGACAACCGTATCCTGCAAATCCATGACGAGGTCGATCCGATCAACCAGATCGGCTATCTGTGTTCGGAGAGCAAACACCCGCTGATGTTCCATAATCTGACGGGTTTTCCGGATTTTCGGTTGACCGACATCCTGATCAAGGATCGTCATGGCCAGGCCGCGGCGCTGGGTTTGACGGATCCGAAAGAGGTCTGTCCGTTCCTTGCCAGGCAAATGTCGGCGGGGCCCGGAAAATCCAGAATGGTCTCCGACGGCCCGGTAAAAGAAGTAAAGCTGATCGGCGATGCGGCGGATTTGCGCAAATTGCCGATCCCGATCCACAGCCATGGCGATGCCGGACGCTATCTCGGCTCCGGCGTGACCATCACCAAGGACCCTGAAACGGGGATTCGAAATGAGTCGATCCTGCGTGTGCAGCTGACGGACGACCCGCATAAAGCGCCGTTCTGGATGGCGGCGCGGCACAATTACCAGCACTATCTGAAATATGTCGCGATGGGCGAGCCCATGCCCATGGCTTTCGCCATCGGGCTGCATCCGGTCTACGAGATCATGTCCAACTGGTCCGGCATCCATAAGGATTTCGACGAGCTGGAATACGCCGCCGGCGTGCTCGGCGAAGAGATCGAGATGGTCAAGTGCGAGACCATCGATCTGGAAGTGCCGGCCCATGCCGAAATCGTTATCGAAGGCACCGTTCATCCGACAGAGCGCATGATGGAAGGGCCGTTCGGCGAATTCACCAATTTCGGTTTTGGCGCCGAAGGGCCGGCGCCGGTGTTTACGATGAGCGCCATCACTCACCGCAAGGACCCCATTTTCCGTCATATGCAGGCGACCTGGTTCACCGATCATCAGCCCCTGATCACGCTGCCCATGGAAGCGACCTACTACAACCGCCTGCGCGAAACCCAGGGCAATACCAACGTAATCGATGTGTTCGTGCCGCCGTGGGCGTCGCAGTTCCTGATGATCGTCCAGGTCGAAGCCAAGTGGGACGGGCAGGTCAACGACATGCTGATGGCCGCCCTGTCAGGTCCCAATCTGCATGTGAAAACCGTGATCGCCGTGGATGAAGACGTCGATATCTACAATGCGGAAGACGTGCTGTGGGCGATGACCACGCGGGTCGACCCGGCGCAACACGTGAAGATCCAGGAAGGGTCGCGCCTGCATCCGCTCGATGCCGTGATCCCAGAGATGGGCGACGATTACACGGTGATGCGGATCGGCGGCAAGATGGGCATCGACGCCACCAAGCCACCCACCTGGCGCGCCGAGGCCCGCAAGAAATTCCAGCGCGTCGATCCCATGGGCAAGGGCGACGACGCCATCGCCCGCCTGCTGGAAATGGTGCGCCAGCCGCGGTGAGGGGGCTAAGGGCGTTTGTTCAGGTATTCGCGAAGAACCGCCGCGCTGTTTCGCGCTTCATCCTTGGCGGCAAACACGAATGTCACCCTTTCGCTGGCACATAGACTTTCGAGCGCATCCACTTCGTTGATGTTCCCGTTAAGCTCTTTTCTATAGCGTTGCTGAAACGCCTCCCAGCGATCCGGTTCATGGCCATACCATTTTCGCAATTCCGGCGAGGGTGCGATGTCTTTGGCCCAGTGATCGATGGCGGCCTTGTCCTTGGTCAAACCACGGGGCCACAGACGCTTGACGAGGACGCGGGTGCCGTCGGCCGGGGAGGGCGGCAGGTAAACCCGCTTGAGAGTGATGGATAGTTGTGACATGGCAGCCTCTTGATAGCACCGGCGCACCCCTTCTGGAAATCGCCGCGCTGCCACGCTAAACTCCCCGTCAAGGAGAAACACCATGGCCACTACTGTTAATCTTCAGGTCGAAAAACTCTCGCCCCATATCGGTGCGGAGGTGAAGGGCATCGATCTCAACCAGCAACAGGATGCGGCCACCATGGCCGAGCTCAAGCGGCTGTGGCTCGACCATATCGTGCTGCTGTTCCGCGACCAGTCGCTCGATCAGGAAGCGCAGCTGCGCGCCACCGAATTCTTTGGCGAGGTCGGGTATCTGGCGCGCCCGGCCAACGATTACCCGGTGGGTTATGCAAAATTGCTGCCCAATGTCATGCTGATTTCCAACATTCGCGAAAATGGCGAACCCATCGGGGCCTTGCCCGATGGCGAGATGATGTTCCATCACGACATGCTGCATGCCGAGATCCCACATAAGGGGACCATGCTGTACTCGGTGGAGATCCCCAGCCATGGCGGCGAAACCTTGTTTGCCAGCGGCTATGCAGCGTACGAGACCCTGCCCGATGACATCCGCGAACCGCTCGAGGGCAAGTGGGCACGGCATCATTATAATTACGGTTCGGTCCAAAAAGGCGACGACAAGGGCACGGTGGCGTTTTCCGACTCAGAACACCCCATTTTTCGCACCCATGAGGAAACCGGGCGCAAGGCGATCTATGTCAACCGGCTGATGACCGAAGAGGTGATCGGGCTGCCCAAGGACGAAAGCGACCGGCTGCTCAACGCGCTATTCGATCACATGGAAAAGCCCGAGTTCGTCTATGAACATACATGGCGGGTCGGTGATCTTCTGCTGTGGGACAATCGCAACTCATCGCACGCGCGCCGCGACTTCCCCAACGGCGAGCGCCGCCTCATGCTCCGCACCACAATTTCGGGCGACACGCGGCCTTATTAAGTGATCGCTCTTTGATCCTGGACGCTGTCGGCTTATCCTGCGTGCATTGAAATACCGGTAGGGGAGAAGGCGCATGGCATTCGTCGGGATTGACGCGGTTACCTATGGGGTGGCGGACGTCAAGCAGGGGCTGAAGGCATTTCAGGATTTCGGGCTCAAGAAAATCAAGGGCGGCGCCAAGGAGGCGGTGCTGGAGACTCAGGATGGTTCCCAGGTCATTATCAAGCAGCGCGCCGACAAGAGCCTGCCCAAGGCATTCCAGACCGGCTCGTCCATCCGCGAAATGATTTGGGGCGTGGAAAACGCGTCCGACATGGTACGGGTGCGCCATTCGCTCGAATTGGACCGGCCGGTGACAATGGACAAGGACGGCACGCTTCATTCGGTGGATGATTTCGGGCTTGGCATCGGCTTTCGCAAATCCCGCCGCCGCAAGATCAAGGGCGCCAAGGCAACTCAGATCAACGCGCCCGAATCCATTGTCCGGGTCAACCAACGGGCGACCTATTATGAGAATGCGAACCCGCGCACCATCGGCCATGCGGTGTTCAACGTTGCGGATCTGAAAAAGGTCCAGCAATTCTATATCGAGCGCCTCGGATTCGAAGTCAGCGATTATTATCGCGGGCGTGGCGTGTTTCTGCGTTGCAAGACACCGGGCGGCCATCACAATCTGTTTTTCCTGGGCGATGAAAGCGGCAAGAATTCGCTCAATCATCTGGCCTTCGGCGTCGCCGATACTCACGAGCTATTTGCCGGCGGCATCAATTTCACCGGTAAGGGATGGAAGACGGTGGTCGGGCCCGGACGGCACATCATCTCGTCCTGCTATTTCTGGTACTTCAAGAACCCGTGCGGCGGCAATCTGGAATATTACGTGGACGAGGATTACGTCACCAAAGGCTGGAAACCGAAGCAATGGGACCCGGCGCCCCACCGCTTCGCCGAATGG
>JAQBTY010000447.1 GCA_027624735.1 Pseudomonadota bacterium
CGCCCGCATCAAACTGAAAAACCTATACCCTGTGCTTTAGATGATTCAGACTACTAGTCCCGACTCCGGGGCGCTGAAAGACTGGCTGCGTAAATATTCGGACCATCCCGATTACAGCCGCATTAAACAGCTGGCGCAGGCGCGAAAAAAGCGCGGCCGAAAAACGTCGCCCCCGCCCGTGGTACGGCGCGACAGCCTGATGGCGGCGCCGCCCCCTTCTGCGCGCTACGCAACCACAAAAAAATTGACGCGTAAGCAGCGAAGGCGGGTGTCGGGAATAAAACGCGCCGCCCGAATATGGCTACGGCGCGGCCAGATCAGCAGGACCGAGAGGCTCCTCGGCCGAGCCCATGTGGTGCGGTTGCTGGATCGTTACGAGATGAGCGAAGCGCGCAGCAAAGTCGCGGCTGCGTGGTTTTATCAGGGCGAAGACAAGCGGGCCTACAGTCTCGCGACCAAAGTGATCGCTCAATCGGGCAAGGCATTGCCCGTGACCCACTGGGTCGCGGGGCTTTCCGCCTGGCGAATGGGTCGGATCAAACAGGCGCAGACCCATTTCGAGGCCGTCGCCGTGGCGCCGGAACTGTCCGGCTGGATTGGCGCCGGCGGTGCGCTGTGGGCGGCTCGCGCCCATAAAAAACTGGGAAACGAAACGGAGACCCAGCACTGGCTCGAACAAGCCGCCAAGCACCCCTATACCCTGTACGGCGTGCTGGCGCTCACCGAACTGGGTCGGGCGCTACCTTTCGAAACCCGTCACCACCCGTTAACAGAAGCCAAGGTGAAGCTGCTCGCCTCCACCAAGGGAGGATTGCGCGCGCTGGCGTTGAACGAAATCGGCGAGGTTTCGAGGGCAGAACAGGAGTTGCTATCGCTCAGGAAATGGAAACGTCCAGACATGCAGGAGGCATTGCGCGCGATCGCCGATCGCCTGCAGTTCCCCTCCATTCCCATCAAGCTGGTCCATCACCAGGCGAAAGATGACGATGACGGCCGTGCCGGCGAACCGCTGGACCCGGCTATCTACCCGATACCGCCGTGGCAACCCGCCCCGAAATCCGGCATTGACCGGGCGTTGCTGTACGCCATCATGCGCCAGGAATCCGACTTTAACGCCTTCGCCCACAGCCCGGTCGGCGCGTTAGGCCTGATGCAGATCATGCCCGCCACGGCACGCATGCTCAATCGCGGCCGCCCCCCCTTTAGCGGCCCCCATCGTCTCGACATGTACGACCCCGATATCATTGTCAAATTCGGGCAGCGTTATCTGACCCATCTGCGATCCCACAAACGTGTGCGAAACGACCTGATACGGGTCATCGCGGCCTATAACTCCGGACCCGGAAACATTGGCTATTGGCCGAGAACGCAGATGAAGTACCAAAAGGATCCGCTGTTGTTCATCGAAGCGATACCAAACCTCGAGACCCGCCTGTTCGTGCGCCGCGTTCTTGCCAACCTGTGGATATATAGAGCCCGACTCGACCAAAGCGCCCCGTCCCTCGAAACCTTCGCCGCCGGCCGGTTTCCCCGTTACAGTCCGATCGATGGCAAACAACACCGCAAAACGACCGGCGAATATCCGCGAAACTCCGACGGCTAAACAAGCCCGGCCTGATCCCTGAATCAAGACCAACAGCCGGCGTGACAAAGGGCGGTAAAATGTGATAGTTGTAGGCCATTGAAACCACTGGCCAAAATGATCCGACCATGACTGACACATCCGATTTTTTGCTGAACCGCCGTTCCATCGTCGTCCGCGCCATGGCGGAACCCGGGCCAACCGACGATGATCTGGAAAAAATCCTGCGCGCCGGTATGCGGGTGCCCGATCATGGCCGCCTGACGCCATGGCGTTTCATCGTCATCCGTGGCGAGGCACGCGGGAAAATGGGCCAGGTGCTGGGCGAAGCCTTCCGCAAGGCCAATCGCGACTGTATCGACGAACAAGTTGAGATCGAGGAAGAACGCTTCGCGCGCGCACCGATCGTCATCGCCGTGGTGTCGCGGACCGTTCCGGAACACAAGATCCCCGAATGGGAACAGGTTCTGTCCTCAGGGGCGGCATGCCAAAACATGCTGATTGCGGCGCTCGGCATGGGATATGCCGCGCAATGGATCACCGAATGGTGCGCTTATAACGACCACGTCAAAGGCGCGCTTGGCCTCGAATCCCGCGACAAGATCGCGGGCTTCCTGTATCTCGGGACCAGGACAGAGGAGCCAACCGACCGCCAGCGTCCGGAATACGGCGATATAGTCTCCGAATGGAGCGGTCCGGCAAACTGACGCGCCGGCGAAAATTCCTGAAAATCTCTAGCGTTGTTTCTGGACCGCCGGGATCGAAGCGATATCGGTCAGCCATTTATGGGCCGACCGGTACCAGCCTTGCGATGTCGGCGTGAATTCATGGCGCTGTTTCGACCCGGTTACACGCAGGCGAAATATCTTCGGACCATCGCCGACAGAAGTGGAATAAAGCGCCGACCCACATTCCGGGCAAAACACCTGCGCCCGTTTTCCGCCACTTTCCGCCGTTTTAACGTAGGTTTTTGGCGCACCGGCAAGTAACGTAAAGTTTTCTTTCGGTATGGGCACACCGACGCGAAACGCCGAACCGGACAATGTCTGGCAATCGGTGCAATGGCAGACGCTCACGTCTTTCGGATCGACCTCGGCTTCATATTTGATATGGCCGCAAAGGCAGCTTCCCTCGATTTTCATGGTACCACTCTCCTGTTGAATTCGGCGTCTCGATCACCTTCATCGATAAGGCGCCATTGTTACAACGCGCACCGCGCCGTCAACCAGGAAATAAATGTTGAATGCCCGAACGTCCGAGAAAAAAATATCAGAAAATCGCCAAATCCGCGGCCGGTCAATCGCCGGCTTTCGCCAAATGGCGAAGAACGGTGTCGGCGAATTGCCGTATTTTGATCGGTTTGGGCACCAGATCGTCCATACCCGCGGCAACATAGGCCGCCCGGTCATTCGCCATCTCATTCGCGGTAACCGCAATGATGGGAACGGAGGCGCACCACCCGCCCATATCACGGATTTTCCGAGTCGCCGTGAAACCATCCATGACAGGCATTTGGATGTCCATCAGGATGATGTCGAACTCCTCAATGCGCACCATTTCGACCGCAATCGCCCCATTCGGGGCAAAACTGACGTCAAAATTGAGCGATTGTAAAATCGCCCCGACAACTTCCTGATTAGTAAGATTATCCTCAACCACGAGCGCATGGCTGGGGCCTGCGGTAGTCTTGACCGTGTTCGGCGGGTCTCCCAGCGCGTTCATTGTTCCTTATTCTTTTTGTCGAGTCGTTTAAACTATAC
>JAQBTY010000448.1 GCA_027624735.1 Pseudomonadota bacterium
GTCGGGGTCGATCTCGACCTCGCAGACGTGACAGCCGTTGGGGAAGTTCTGCACTGTCGCGGCGTAGACAGCGGTGCCGACAAGGCCGGGCTCGATGTCCGCCGGTAGGCTCGCCGGGTTGGTGGCGGCGCGCGCGACGTCCTTGATGGTGACCCGGCGGTCGGTCCCGGCGATGGTGAACACGCCTTCATCGAAGGTGATGTCGCCGGACGCCGCCTCCAGCATGTGGGCCGCGATCCGCGTCGCCTTTTCGATCACCCTGTCGGATGCCATGGCGAGGGCCGAACCGCCGAGCGTCGCCGAGCGCGAGCCGCCGGTGCCGTGGCCGAACGCGACCTTGTCGGTGTCGCCCCAGATATAGGTCACGTCTTCCGGCTTAAGCCCAAGCTTGTCGCAGACGATTTGCTTGAACACGGTTTCATGCCCCTGACCCTGGGTGCAGGAACCCGCCATGATGGTCACACTGCCCTGGTGGTCGACACGAATTTCCGCGGCTTCGATACCCGGCGCGGCAGCCCGTTCGATGGTATTGGACATGCCGATGCCACGCAGCTTGCCGCGTGCTTTGACCTCAGCCCGGCGGGCTTCGAAGCCGGCGTAATCCGCCATCTCCATCGTCAGATCCATGTTCTTTTCGAACTCACCGGAATCATAGGTGAAGGTAAGACCGGTTTTGAAAGGCATGGCGTTGGGCGGAATGGTATTGATGCGCCGCAGTTCGGCGGGATCGATCCCCAGTTCGTCGGCCGCCAGATCGATGGTTCGTTCGATGACGAGCGCAGCTTCCGGCCGGCCGGCGCCGCGATAGGGCGTCATGGGGTTGGCGTTGCTGAGAACGCCGGTCACCGTCACGTGGATCGCCGGTGTGGTGTAGACTCCGGCGAGGGTGCCGATATTGTTGACGGCCGGGTTCGGCGTCGCCGAGGCGACGTAACAGCCAAGATTGGCGATCGTATTGACCCGGAAGCCGAGAAACTTGTTGTTGCTATCCAGCGCCAGCTCCGCGGTTGAAATGTTGTCGCGCCCGCCATAGTCGGACAGAAACGCTTCGCTGCGATCTGCCAGCCATTTTATCGGCAGGCCCAGTTTGCGCGACGCCAGCAGGCACAGTGGGCCTTCCGGATAGACCGGCGATTTCATGCCGAAACTGCCGCCGACGTCGCCGGCGATCACCCGTATTTTGCTTTCCGGTACTTTGAGCATGCGCGACAGCGTGGCGCGGTAGGGATGAACACCCTGTAACGTCGTGTAGAAGGTATAGCTGTCATCGAAACGGTTGTAGTCCGCGGTACATCCGCGCGGTTCCATGGTCGCCGCCATCACCCGCGTGATGATGTATTCATGTTTGATTATTTTGTCGGCCTTGGCGAACGCCGCTTCGGTTTCCGCCTTAGGGCCGGCTTCATGCAGGAAACAGATATTGTCGGGACATTCGTCCCACACGGCGGGCGCGCCTGGCTTGCCGGCTTCCGCCGTTGCGGTGACGGCGGGCAGGGAGGTGTAATCGACCTCTATCAATTCGGCGGCATCCTTGGCCTGGTTCAGGCTGTCGGCCACCACGAAGGCGACATAATCGCCGACCCGGCGCACGCGATCCTGGACCAGGGGCGGCATGGGCGGTACGAACATGGGCGACCCGTCGGGCCGCTTGCGCCCCGACGCGATTGGTGGGTTGCCCCAGCCAGAGGCCGCCCAGTCAGCTCCCGTCAGGACCAGCAGCACACCGGGGGCCGCTGCCGCCGCACTTATATCGATCGCGTTTATTTTTGCGTGGGCATGGGGTGACCGCACCACATAGCCATAGGCCGTGTTGGGCAGTTGCACATCATCGACATAGCGGCCACCACCCGATAGCAGTCTCGGATCCTCGGACCTCGGCACAGATTGTCCTAGCGCGTACTCACCCATTTTCTTATCCTTCCAGCGGAAACAAATTTGTCGTGGCAGTGTAATATAAATTCCGCTGCAAGCTAGGGAAGGTCATTCGCTTTTTTCATGTCCGAATTTCAAACATTTACCAGCCATCTCGAATGCGGCATGACCGGGGAAACCTATGCGGCCGATGAAATCCATGGGTTATCGGCGGCGGGAAAGCCGCTTTTGGTCCGCTACGACCTCGACCGGCTTGGCAAGGCGGTCAGCAAACAGGCGTTGGCGGCGCGAACCGAGGGCGGGTTCTGGCGGTACCGTGAATTCCTGCCGGTCCGCCGGACTGAAAACGTCATCAGCCTGGGCGAGGTGATGACGCCGCTGATCGCCGCGGAAGCCATTTCCGCCAGACTGGGATGCGCGGAACTCCTGGTGAAAGACGAGGGACGTCTGCCGACCGGATCGTTCAAGGCCCGCGGGCTGGCACTTGCGGTTTCCATGGCCAAGGAGCTTGGCATCACCCGGATGGCCATGCCGACCAACGGCAACGCGGGCGCCGCGCTGGCGGCCTATGGATCCCGGGCCGGTATCGAAAGCTATGTCTTTTGTCCGGACGATACGCCGGACGTCAATGTGCGGGAGATCGCGCTGCAGGGCGCCCATACATTTCTCGTCAACGGGCTGATCAATGATTGCGGCCGTATCGTGGGTGAGGGGAAGGAGGCGATGGGCTGGTTCGATTGCTCGACGTTGAAGGAGCCCTATCGCATAGAAGGCAAGAAGACCATGGGGATCGAACTCGCCGAACAGCTGGGCTGGACGGTGCCGGACGTCATTTTATACCCGACCGGCGGCGGCACCGGTCTGATCGGCATGTGGAAGGCCTTTGACGAGCTTGAGGCTATAGGGTTTATCGGCTCCAGGCGGCCGCGGATGGTCGCCGTTCAGGCGACCGGCTGCGCGCCCATCGTCAGGGCCTGGGAGAATGGCCAGGACCATGCCGAGTTATGGCAGAACGCGACGACCATGGCGGCCGGGATCCGGGTGCCGGTGGCGGTCGGCGATTTTCTGATCCTGCGCGCTATCCGCGAGAGCGGCGGGTTTGCCATCGCGGTGAGCGATGAAGACATTCAGGCGGCCCTTGTCGGGTTTGCACGGGAGGAGGGGCTGTTGCTCTGTCCCGAGGGGGCGGCGACCTATGCGGCCTTTCTTGCCGCCCTGTCTTCCGGTCAAATTTCAAAACATGAAAGCTGCGTCCTGTTTAATTGCGCCACCGGTCTCAAATACCCGATGCCGGCAGCGGGCGCAGCCATCGATATGCATGCGCCAATCGACTATGGAAGTATTGGCCGAGCCAAATAACCGCTGGATAAGGGCTTAGGCAACATAAGCGTATTTGGCTGAGTGGCTTATCCCGTTAACTCAGGCTCGTCTATATGTGGTAACTGCGGTTGAACGTCCTTTTGGGGGT
>JAQBTY010000449.1 GCA_027624735.1 Pseudomonadota bacterium
TTGCGAACATGGGGATCTTCCAGCCAGTACGGGATAGAGGTGCCGCCGGGATCGGTAATGTCGATCACGCCTTCATCGGGTACGATTTCACCGGGTATGCCGGCCTTCTGCGCGCGATGATTGTTGGGGCCGTACCAGGCGAGCAGCCGCAACGGTTCGGCGCCGGTGGCGAAATGCTGGTGAAACCAGCCGCCCTTCATGGGCGCCGCCGACATCATGCTGAGAGGCCCGTAATCCTGCCGCAATACCTCGTCGCCAAGCCCGTCCTGCCACGGCGTCGGACCGAGATCCTGCGGCCAGGTATAGGAATATCCCTTGCCGCCAATGCAGATGAAGCAAGCCGCCTCGCCGGGCGAATAGGCGCGCGAATAGCGCCCCGCCGGGAACTGTCCGATATATTGATAAAACACGTTTTCCGACATCTTCGGTTCCATCCGGCGGTAACCGGGCACCCGCCGGTTGTCGAGATAAAGCTCGGTCGCGAAAACATCGGGGATGATATTGGTGCGGCGCAGGGCGAGGCCGCGCGCGGGATCTTCTTCCAGACCCTCGGCGGGTTCGAAACTGTCCTTGTCCGGGTCATAGCGCTTTTTCAGATCGACCGCGCAATTGAAGATCGCGTCTTCGTCATGGATCAAATTCATCATGTTCGGCGCGCTGGTTCCGGCCAGCAGAAGGGCGGGCGTCCCGGACGAATTGAGCAGGCGATGATGGGTGTTCATGGGGATCGAAAACAGCGATCCGCGCTGCCATTCGAAGATGTCGGGGCGTGCCTGACCGTCCGTCCATATCTCCGTGGTGCCGCGCCCATCGAGCACCAGAAATATTTCTTCATAGAGATGGCGCTCCGTATTCAGCGCGCCGGCGCCGGGTATTTCGATCAGATAGCTGCCCCACAGGCCTTCGGTGCCGAACAGCTGGATAAACGTGCCGCGCCCGCCCATCCGCGCCCATGGCTTGAGCGGCAACGCCTTGAGAGTCGGAACAGAGATACCGCGCGCGATGGGAATTTCCTGCGCCGCCATGAAGTCATCATAAGGCGTGCTCAATCGCGGCCAGGCGGCGGTACCGGCATAGGTGTCGCGCCCGGGCTCGTGCCAGTGAGGATCGTCGGCAACATCATGGGGCATGGGACTGACTTTCAGGCTAAATAATCGTTTTGCGATACGGCGGAAAATGGGCGGAAGCGCCCTGCCCGTCAAGCCCGGGGCTGTGGCATCTGGCTTCTGCTTCGTCTTTCCCGCTCCGCCCCTAAATCATTAGCCGATTAGTTTTACTCAAAAATCCCCCTCACCCACTTCGGCTAACCTCGGCTGACGCCTCGGTAAGCCTTCGTACCCTCTCCCGCTCGCGGGAGAGGGAGCTCATCGGCGTCCAGACCAAACCCCTCGGGAGCCGCCGCGAAGCGGTGGGAGGGGGAGGGGCCTGCTGCGTACAAACGAACGGCGAATGCTCCGGGGGCGGAGAGGGAGCTTTCGTGCGATTTCATCCCTGTGCGATTATTCCACGTCGAGCGGCGCCACCAGGACCGTGCCCTCGACGAAAACGCCTTCCGACCGCCTGGCGATTTCCGGCGGCAGGGGGCGTTCTCCCTTGGTGGACAGCCAAAGCCGCAGCAGGTGACGCTTGCGTTCCGGTTCGGGCCAATCCTCAAACTCGGTGCGCGAATGCAGCGTCACGTGATTGCACAGATAAAACAGATCGCCGCGTTCCAGGGGAATTTCGACCGCGAGCTCACGGGCAACGTCGCGGAACATCTGCAACGCCTCGCGCTCCAGATCGGTCATCGGCGGAACACCGGGCAGTTTCTGCGCCAAATCGATCGCGGCGCTGACGCCACGGGCCGCGAAATAACCGTCCTGAAATCCGAAAACCGGCTGCTTGACCCAGGGCTCGGTCTCGCCCGGCGGGATTTCACCCTTGCGCGAGCGGTAAAAATGCCCGCCCAGCGCCACCGCCAGATCCGGACGGCGACGCAGGATTTCGTTGTAAAGCGCCACCGACGAACAGATCAGATGATTGCCGCCTTCCTTGGCGTTATGAAAACAGGCAAGCGCCAGGAAATCGCACTGGTCGCAATGCAGCGCCAT
This sequence comes from Pseudomonadota bacterium, assembly GCA_027624735.1. Lineage (GTDB taxonomy): Bacteria > Pseudomonadota > Alphaproteobacteria > MPNO01 > UBA2964 > JAQBTY01. Next base: position 2,091 of record JAQBTY010000449.1, read on the forward strand.
ATGGGCGCGGGTCATATAGCCGCGCACCTCGCCGTACTCTTCGCCGAGATCCTTGACGTGACCGAGCATGTGGCCGTTCCTGTTCTGGCACAGCGCTTCGCCCAGGTACGTCCCCACACCCCAGAACGCCGCGGCATATTGCGGTTTCGTCAGGCGCTCCAGATCGAGGCCCCGGATCATGGCAAAACCACGCCCATCGATCAGTTCTTCACGTATATCCGCCAGCACCGCCGCCAATTTCGGCAGCGGAAAATCATCCCTGGTGATATGCATGATATCGAGGCCACGCGCCTGAACCCCGGCGATTGCCGTGTCGATTTCAGCCAGTTCGGCCTCCGAAAGCCGATAGATCCAGGCATCGGACCCGGAAACATCCGCAGGGTACCAGTCCGCCGGATCGACCAGCATTTTACCCAACTCGGCCGGCTGTCGGTTAACCGAATTTTTCGCCCAATTGTTCTGCGCCATGATCACTCTCCTGCTTTTTCTCCCTATACCACAAAGCCGCAAGAAATCCGAGTGTCCAGTGCCAATTGGAGCCTAAAACGGGCGCCCAACCGGGAGCAGGGCAATCGCATACGGCCGATAGCCAGAAAAATTTCCCTCTCTGCCCCTGGGGGCGGAGAGGTCGGCGCGCGGAGCGCGGCGGGAGAGGTGGGGGATATTCGAACAAAGGCACGAAATGCCACAAATTGGATGATAATCCTGAGGGTGTTCTTCAAAAAATTTTGTCTGTGCTCGACAGCCCCCACCTCTCCCTGACCCTCTCCGCCCCCATGGGGCAGCGAGGGAACCTAGAAGGAGACACCCATCCGATTGCGATATCGCCTCTATAGCCTCGAACATTGAACGGTTAAAGCTCATGGGAATCCTCGACCGCTTCGGCCTCGGCCCCGATCAGCGCAAGCTGGACGGCGTGGATAAGCACCCCTAATTGCACCAAGGCGCTGATGACGACGACCACGGCGACGACCCACCACCACGGCCATTGGGGCACCTCGAGCACACCGCTCGCCAGTCCTGAATCCCAAACTTCTATGGCAAAGCGGGTGAACTGCCAGCCATAGAGCACCATGATGAACAGGGTAATTACCGCGCCGACCACCTCCAGCCATAAATGGCTGCGGTTGCCCAGCGCCTTGCCCAGAAACCGGATGGTGACGAGATGTTTGCCAACCAGACAGAGTGGGAAGAAGCTCGTGATGACGATCGCGATGTTGTAACGATTGAGATCGTCAACCGCG
>JAQBTY010000450.1 GCA_027624735.1 Pseudomonadota bacterium
TTGTGGTACACATACCACGGCGCGAACCGCTCCTGCCCGGTGGCCAATTTCTCTCCGGTGAAACAGGTCAATATCAACGACCCTTGGTATAAGGCGGGGCGATAATTCAGACACCGCCCGCCATCATCCACAGCGGTTTCAGCGCCGCGATTTCCTTGTAAACAGGGCAGTCCTGATGGTGGGCGCCGGGCAGATGGCCGGTACTCATCAGAAATTCACCGGTTATTTCCCCGCCGGTGAACAGGAAGGTTTTTTTGAACAGCTTCACCCAGTCTGGTTTGGACAGCGGATGCTGTTCGGCGATCCAGTTGGCGAACGAACCATGGCTGGCCTGAAGCCCGCAAATGGTTTTCGCGTTCTCAATCGCCGCGTTTACTTTCAGACGATTGCGGATGATTGACGCGTCACCCAGCAAGCGGACGCGGTCATTCTCGCCATACTGGGCGACATGTTTCGGATCGAATCCTTCGAAAGCCGCGCGGAACCCGTCGCGTTTTTTCAAGATGGTCAGCCAGGACAGACCGGCCTGGTTGATCTCGAGCACCAGCCGCTCAAACAGAACCGTGTCATCGCCGGTTGGAAAACCGTATTCGGTATCGTGATAGGGGCCGTGATAGGGGTGGCCCGGGGCAGCATCGCAATAGCCGGACATGGCGCGCTCAACCGTTTCGAATTGAAATGATTTTAGCCGTAATCATCCAGTAGGCGACGCCCCAAAAGGCGGCGGCAATAAGCGTCGCGGCCAGGACCTTTATGGGGAGGTGGGGCCGAACAGGAGCGCCCGCCTCATGGCCGGGTTCCGCAACCTCCCCCACTTCGTGGGGCGGGCGAACGCCGATGGGCAGCGAAATAAAGAACACCAGCCACCAGATAATGACGTAAACGACAATGCCGGAGGTCCAGGTCAAATTTCACACCGGTCAAAGCCTGACAAGATGCACCTCCGCCTGGGGGCGCCGACCGAGCTGATCACGAAAGACACGGCGAATCGCCCGGGTCGAGGCGTTCTTCACCTCTTCGTCATTATCCCGTGCCTTGGCCGACAGGTTCTCGACCGCTTCGGCGATCGCGGTAACGGCAATCTCCATAAGGTCAAGATCAACGTCTACCCCATCAAGCAGGCCAGGCGCGGAGAGCTGCGGATCCTCATGCAGATTCCCTTTCCGATCCAGCACCACCGTCGCCATGGCGATGCCGCTGAACACCATGCGTCGCCGCGCGCGCAGAACGCCGCCATCGACCGGGATCAGACGCTTGCCGTCTATGGCGAGGCGGCCGCACGGCACCTCATCGATGATTTCCGCCGGGCCCGGATGGAGCCGCAGCATTGACCCGTTTTCGGCCATGATCGTCTCCGGGATCCCACAGTCACGGGCAAATTTCAGATGCTCGATAAGATGGCGGCTTTCCCCATGGATCGGCACCAGCAGGGGCGGCCGGACCAGATCGTAAAACTGCTTCAGTTCATCGCGGGCGGGATGGCCCGACACATGCACGAAATCCTCCCGTTCGGTAATGATCTCGACACCCAGTTTGGCCAGTTGATTCTGCACCCGCCCGATCGCCCGTTCATTGCCGGGAATTTCCTTTGACGAGAAAATGACCGTATCGCCCTTCTCCAGCTGGACATCGCGGTGATCGCCAGAGGCAATCCTGGCGAGCGCCGCATTGGATTCGCCCTGGCTACCCGTGACAATCATGAGAATCTCTTCGCGCGGGAGATACTCAATTTCATGCATATCGAGAAAATCCGGGCAGTCCGTCAAATAACCGCAGGACCGGGCCACGTCGTTCATGCGCCACAAAGAACGCCCGACCAGTCCGACGTGGCGCCCCGTCTTCGCCGCCGCGGCAACACAGCTTTCCATCCGCGCCACATTAGACGCGAAGCAGGCAATGGCGACACGCTTGCGGCACCGCCCGACGATATCGGCCAGACTGTCGCGAAGCGGTCCCTCCGATCCGGATATCCCCTCCACATGAACATTGGTGGAATCACACATCAGGGCGATCAGCCCTTCCTCGCCCACGCGCCGAAGCGCGGCCTCATCGGTCGGTGGCCCCAGCATGGGCGCCGGATCCAGTTTCCAGTCCGTCGCGTGCAGTATCCGGCCAACCGGCGTCCGGATGGCTAAAGCCTGCGTTTCCGGGACCGAATGGGCGAGAGAAATGAAATCGATGTCGAAGGGACCTATCTCGACGCCGCCGCCGCAGGGGACTTCCGTCAGCGGTACGCGAGCCTCAAGCCCAACCTCGGACAATTTGCGCCGCAGAAGGCCGCTGGCAAAAGGCGTGGCATAGACCGGGCATCGGATTTTGTCCCAAAGGTAGGGAACTCCACCCAGATGATCTTCATGGGCGTGGGTCAGGACCATGCCGAGCAGATCGTCGCGGATTTCCTCGACAAAACGGATATCGGGCACCATGACATCGATACCGGGCGTCCGGTCATCGCCAAACGTAATGCCGCAATCGACCATCAGCCACGAACCGTCGAACCCGTAAAGCGACATGTTCATGCCGATTTCACCGGCGCCGCCCAAAGGCAGAAACAGCAATTCTTGAGATTTTTTTGTCATTCAGGTGCGCCGCGCTGTATTTCGACCCAGATTTCGACGATGAACCTCGGTCAGCCCGCGCAGGGTGAGCTCCGGATCAAGATGTTGAATGGCTTCGGTCGCATCCGCGAACAGCGGCGCCAGTCCCCCGGTTGCGATCACCGTCATTGATGCCCCGAATTCCGCCTGAATACGCGACAGCAATCCTTCGATCAAACCGACATATCCCCAATACACGCCCGACATCATGGCCGAAATAGTCCTTTTCCCGATGACCGTCTCAGGCCGTTGTACAGCGACGCGCGGCAGCTTTGCCGCCGCCATATGCAGGGCATCCAGCGACAGATTGATCCCCGGCGCGATGACGCCGCCGTAATAATTCCCGTCGCCGTCAACGATGTCGAAGGTAGTCGCCGTTCCAAAATCGATCACGATCAAAGGGCCGCCGTAACGCCGGTGCGCGGAAGCCGCATTGACCAGGCGGTCCGCGCCAACTTCGTCGGGTTCGTCCACCAATATCCTGATGCCGATATCGACGGCCGGGTCGCCTATCACCATCGGTTCAACGCGGAAATACTTACGGCACAATAGTTTCAGATTGAACAGGGTTCCCGGCACCACTGACGCGATGATCGTCGCCGTCACATCACTTAACGACAGGCCGCTCATCGCCATCAACTGCGTCAACCATGCCGCATATTCATCGGCGGTGCGCTTGACGTCGCTAACCGCGCGCCATTCGCCACGGCGCTCCTCGCCGTCATAGACG
>JAQBTY010000028.1 GCA_027624735.1 Pseudomonadota bacterium
CGGAATCAATGGCCAAAAGCATGCGCTATTCTACGCCGTTGCAAAGAAGACTTCACCCGCCGCGATCAAATCGGTTTTCCCGTCGGGTTGTTCCAGGATGAGAGCGCCATTCAGGTCAATTCCCCGGAAGGAGCCGTCAATTGTCGTGTCATCGGGAAAGCGCACGTCTATGCGATCCCCCTTTCGGTGCGCCGCTTCCAGCCAACGCTCCCGGACAGGCGCGAAACCTTCCCGGAGCCATACCCGGTACCAATGATCGAAGGACTGGCAGACTGCCTGTAAAATTTCTCGTACAGAAACCGCGAGCCCGATTTCCTTCAGGGAAACCGCCCTCAGCCCCGATGGACTCACGGCCACATTCAACCCCAGCCCAATGGCCACCAATTTAGATTGTCCCCGTTGGCTGGCCTCGATCAAAATTCCGCCCAGCTTTTGCCCATCCAGCATCAAATCGTTTGGCCACTTATACTGAAGCAACTCAGGAGATGCGAGCAACCCTCTGACGGCTTCTCCGGCGCCTAGTGCGGCGACGAAGGCCAGTTGCCCGACGAGCCGGTCCGCCGGCCCCGGCACGGTAATGGTAACATACAGATTACCCGGCGGTGAGCACCACAACCGCCCGCGGCGCCCTCGACCACCCGATTGCTCGCCGGCCCACAGGATATCGCCACCCGGCGCTCCATCGGCAATTCGGCGCAGCGCCTCTGCATTGGTACTGTCTATGGTGTCAAAGGAATGGAGCCTGTACCCCGCCGGCACTGTCGGGTCATCTGACATGGTGGGAACCGCCCCAGGCCTGTCAGCCGGCGAACAAAACGCGTGCCGCGACCGCTGCCCGGTCGACGATAAAATCCGGCTTCAAGATAAAGAACGCCACAAAAAATGTGGATACGCCGAGGATGACGCCAACTTCGCCGCCGACAGGGCCGTCAAAGGCTTCGGCCGGTTCGTCGAAATACATGATCTTGATGATCCGCAAATAGTAATAGGCGCCGATGACGCTGGTGAGCACCCCGATGATGGCAAGCGTATACAGCTTGGCGTCAATCGCCGCGAGAAATATGTACCACTTGCCAAAAAAGCCCGCGAGCGGAGGAATACCCGCCATCGAGAACATCAACAGGGCAAAAGTAAGAGCCAGAATAGGCTGGGTCCGCGCAAGCCCGCCCAGATCCGCAATTCCTTCAACCATTCTGCCAGTCCGGCGCATCGACAACACACAGCAGAAAGTCCCTACATTCATCGCAAGATAAATCGCCATATAGACCAAAATGCCACGGATACCGATCTCGCTCGCCGTTGCAAGACCGATAAGAGCATAGCCCACATGACCGATGGAACTATAGGCGAGAAGCCTTTTAATATTATTCTGCCACATGGCCGCCAGGGCGCCCAGCACCATCGACGCAATGGAAAGCAGAATGATGATCTGCTGCCAATCGGCCACGAGAACGCCGAATGGCCCAATCAATACCCTGACAAACAGCGCGATGGTGGCGATCTTCGGCGCAACGGCGAAAAACGCGGTTACAGGGGTCGGGGCTCCTTCATAGACATCCGGCGTCCACATATGGAACGGCACGGCCGACACCTTGAAGGCCAGCCCGGCGATAATAAACACCAGCCCAACCACCAGACCGATACTCGGCCCCTCGCCGCCCAGCCCCTTGAAGATTATCGCCAGCGCATCGAATGATGTCGTCGCGGTGAAGCCGTAAACAAAAGAGGCGCCATACAGCAGCATACCCGAGGACAACGCGCCAAGGACGAAATATTTAAGCCCCGCTTCGGATGAACGGAGCGATTCCCGCCGGAAAGACGCCACCACATAGAGCGCCAGGCTCTGCAGTTCGAGGCCGATATAAAGTGAGATAAGATCGTTCGCCGACACCATCATGAACATGCCGAGCGTCGCGAACAGAATGAGCACCGGATATTCGAAGCGCGCGATACCTTCCTGTTCGTTGTAGGAAAGCGACATCAGGATTGACAGGGCCGATCCGATAATAATCAGCCATTTCATAAAATGCCCGAAATCATCGATGACAAACTGACCGCCAAAAGTCGTCATGCGGCCATGCTGTATGCCGCTCAACACCAGGCCGGAGAGGATCAATACAACAACCGCGGCCCACGATACGAGGCGCGTCGATTTATCGCCGCGAAACACGCCCAGCATGAGCAGAGCCATCGACGAGCAAGCCAACACGATCTCAGGCAAGGCAGGTATCAGGTTCGGCATTCCCGTCACATTCATTCTCCCTACCGACCCAAGACCGAAACAGTCTTTAGCGATGCCATCGCCGTCTTGTGATGATCCACCAGATTGGCGACCGAAACCTCCATGATATCGAGGAAAGGCCCTGGATAGACCCCCATCAGGATGGTCAGGATGATCAGCGGGGCAAAGACCGCAATTTCCCGCGGATTCATGTCGAGAATTGATTTCAGATCATCTTTGGTCAGCTTGCCAAAGATGACACGGCGATAGAGATAGAGCATGTAAGCCGCCCCGAGGACTATCCCGGTGGTGGCCAGGGTGGCGACCCAGGTGCTTACCTGGAATAGCCCGACAAGAACAAGGAATTCGCCGACAAACCCGCTGGTGCCCGGCAACCCGACACTGGCCAGCATAAAGACCATGAAGGTGACGGCGTAAACGGGCATTTTTTCAACCAGCCCGCCATAACGCGCGATTTCCCGCGTATGAATTCGGTCATAAATTACGCCAACGCACAGGAACAGAGCGGCGGATACGATGCCATGACTCAGCATCTGAAAGATTGCGCCCGTAACGCCCTGTACATTTAGCGCGAAGATGCCAAGCGTCACGAAACCCATATGAGCAACCGAAGAATATGCGATCAGTTTTTTCATATCGAGCTGCGCGAGCGCGACGAGCGATGTGTAAATGATCGCGACGATACTGAGCGTAAAGATCAGCGGTGTAAAAAGATCAGTGGCGTGGGGCAGCATCGGTACGGAAAAGCGGAGAAAGCCATAGGCCCCCATCTTCAACAGCACACCCGCCAATATAACGGATCCGGCTGTCGGCGCCTCCACATGGGCGTCGGGAAGCCAGGTGTGAACCGGCCACATGGGCACTTTGACGGCGAAACTCGCCATGAAGGCAAGCCATAACCAGGTTTGTAAACCCGGATCGAAAGCGAACTGGAGCAGTTTCGGGATATCGGTCGTGCCGGCGGTAAGGTAAATCGCCATTATGGCCAATAACATCAGAACCGAACCGGTCAGCGTATAGAGGAAGAACTTAAAGGCGGCATAGACGCGATTCTGACCGCCCCAGACCCCGATAATCAGGAACATCGGGATCAGAACGCCTTCGAAGAAAATATAAAACAGAACAAAATCCAGCGCGCAGAACATCCCGATCATGAGCGTTTCGAGAACTAAAAACGCTATCATGTATTCTTTGACACGGGTCTTGATGGCGTCCCAGCTCGCCACGATACAGATTGGCGTCAGCAGCGTAGACAGCAGAACAAACAGGAGCGAAATCCCGTCTACCCCCATGTGGTAGGAAATATTGAGGCTCTGGATCCAGGGCCTTTCCTCGACGAACTGAAAATCGGCCGTCGAGCGATCGAACTGAACCCACAGAACGAGCGAGAGGACAAACGTAAACAGAGAGGCAAACAGCGCCGCCCAGCGGGCATTGCCACCGACTATTTCCGCGCTCCTGTCGCGAATGAAGAAAATCGCAACCGCGCCGACCAGGGGCAGAAACGTAATGACGCTCAGAACGGGAAAGTCATCCATGATGCCCTCACGCGCCTCGCATATACATATAAAGCGTAATCAGGCCAGCGACGCCGATCAGCATGGCGAACGCGTAGTGATAAACATACCCTGACTGCAACCGGCTCACCCGCGCTGCAAGATTGCGGGTAACGGCCGTTATGCCATCGGGGCCAAGACCATCGATGAGGTTGCCGTCCCCCTCGCGCCAGAGCGCCCGCCCGAGATACTGCGCCGGGCGCACGAACATCCAGTCATACAGCTCGTCGAAATACCATTTGTTGTAGAGAAACAGATAGACGAAGCGGAAACGGGTGGCCAGCCACCCCGGCAAACCGGTCTTCACCATATACATGAAATAAGCCAGCCCCATGCCGATGGCGCCGACCGCCAGGGGCGAAAATTTGACCCAGGCAGGCACATGGTGGGAATCGGCCAGCGCCGTGTGGTTTGGCAGCACAAGAATGGCCTTACCCCAAAATACCTGCATGCCGTCACCAACGAAGACACTGTACCCCACACCGCCCGCAAACATCGCGCCAAGCGACAACACGACGAGGGGAATGAGCATGGATTTTGGCGATTCATGAACATGGGCCATTACGCGCTCATCGGCCCGCGGCGCGCCATGAAAGGTCATGAATATGAGCCGGCCGGAATAGAAAGCCGTCAGAAACGCCGCGCTGATACCAAGCCAGAATGCATAGGCGCCCGGCCCCGTACCCGCCGCATAGGCGGCTTCAAGAACGGTGTCTTTGGAAAAATAACCGGCGAACGGCCAAACGCCCATTAAGGCCAGACTGCCGATCCACATCATCGCATAGGTCCACTTCACCTTGCTCCAGATGCCGCCCATCTTGCGCATATCCTGTTCGGCGGACATGGCATGGATAACGGAGCCCGCCCCCAGAAAGAGCAAGGCCTTGAAGAAGGCGTGGGTAAACAGATGGAAAATACCCGCCGCATAGGCCGAAACGCCACAGGCGAAAAACATGTACCCGAGCTGGCTGCAGGTCGAATAAGCGATAACCCGCTTGATATCATTCTGGCAGATACCGACCGTCGCGGCGAAAAGCGCGGTCGTGGCGCCGACCACCGCGACCACATTAAGCGCAAACGGGGCGTATTCGAATATCGGCGACAGCCGCGCCACCATGAACACCCCCGCGGTCACCATCGTCGCGGCATGGATCAGGGCGGAAACCGGCGTCGGCCCCTCCATCGCGTCGGGCAACCAGGTGTGGAGCCCGAGCTGTGCGGATTTGCCCATGGCGCCGATAAACAGCAACAGGCAGATCACCGTCAGGGCGTGATACTGACCGCCGAGAAATTCGATCGTCGCGCCCGCCTTACCTGGCGTCGCGTCAAAAACCGCATCGAAACTGACGCTGCCATACAGCGCGAACACGGCCATGATGCCCAGCGCAAAGCCGAAATCGCCGACCCGGTTGACCAAAAACGCCTTAATGGCCGCGGCATTGGCCGATGGTTTTTCATACCAGAAACCGATCAGAAGATAAGAGGCGAGCCCGACCCCTTCCCAGCCAAAGAAGAGCTGGAGAAAATTGTCGGCCGTCACCAGCATCAGCATGAAGAACGTGAACAGGCTGAGATAGGAGAAGAAGCGCGGGATCGAAGGATCGTGCGACATGTAGCCGATCGAATAGAAATGCACGGCGCAGGATACGACCGTCACGACCACGAGCATAACCGCCGTCAGCGTATCGAAATGCAATGACCAGTCGACTGTAAAGGCGCCGGAAGATATCCAGGTGAAAATCTGAATTGTCTGGGGATGCCCCTTTAAGCCTACTTCAATGAGGATGAAGGGCGAAATCAGGGCCGAAATCAGCAAAGCGCCGCAGGTGACAATCATCGCGCCGCGGCCGTTGATCCACCTGCCGAATAGCCCGGCGATGGCGGCGCCGATTAACGGCAGAAAAATGCACAACACATACAGCAAGCCGCTAACCCTTCATCAGATTAATGTCTTCGACAGCGATGGTCCCGCGGTTTCGGAAATAAACCACAATAATGGCAAGCCCAATGGCTGCTTCCGCCGCCGCCACGGTCAACACCAGCATCGCGAATACCTGCCCCGCGAGGTCGTGAAGGAAAACCGAGAACGACACCAGATTGATGTTGACTGCCAGCAGAATGAGCTCGATCGACATCAGAATAATGATGACGTTTTTGCGGTTGAGAAAAATGCCGAATATGCCAAGCGTAAACAGGATGGCGGCGACAGTCAGGTAATGGGACAAGCCAATTTCCAACATGCTCAGACTCCGCTTCCCGGCTGAATTTTCCGGATCTGGATGGTGTCTTCTCGCCGTCTGTCGATCTGATCGGATATACGCTGCTTACGAACACCGGGCCGCGCCCGCAGCGTCAGGACAATGGCGCCGACCATGGCGACCAGCAAAACCATGCCAGCCCCCTGAAACAGGTAGATATAATCGGTATAAAGAATCCGCCCGAGCGCATCGGTATTTGTGATTTGTTCGGGTGGCGGTGTCGGAAAAGCGCGGGCGCCGCCGATTTGCGGGGCAAACAGCCAACCACCGGTTACCACCAGCAGTTCGGCCAACAGCACAATACCGACCAATCCGCCAAGGGGCAGATATTGCAGGAACCCCTGGCGCATTTCAACGAAACCGATATCGAGCATCATGACGACAAAAAGGAACAGCACCGCCACGGCGCCGACATAGACCACCACCAGGATCATGGCGATGAATTCCGCCCCCATCAGCACGAACAGGCCTGCCGCATTGAAAAAGGCGAGGATCAGGAACAGTACCGAATGAACCGGATTTCGCGCCGAAATCACCATTACGGCCGCGCCGATAACGACGGCGGAAAACAGGTAAAAGACCAGTGCCTGAACAATCATGTCAGCCATCCCCCCCGCCGATACCCGCCGAGCGGTCGTTCCATAAAAATTTCCATCCCCATTTCCATCCTTACCGATATGGAGCGTCCGCGCTTAACCGGGAACCGATTTCGCTTTCCCAACGATCGCCGTTCGCCAGCAGTTTTTCCTTGTTGTAGAGGAGTTCTTCCCGCGTTTCCGCGGCGAATTCGAAATTTGGGCCTTCGACGATGGCATCGACCGGACAAGCTTCTTCGCAAAATCCGCAATAGATGCATTTCGTCATATCGATGTCATAGCGCGTGGTTCGCCGGCTGCCATCGTCACGCGGTTCCGCCTCTATGGTAATGGCCTGCGCCGGACAAACCGCCTCGCAGAGCTTGCACGCGATGCAACGTTCTTCACCATTGGGATAGCGCCTCAGGGCATGTTCGCCCCGGAACCGGGGGCTGATGGGCCCTTTTTCGAACGGATAGTTAATCGTGACATTGGGCTTGAAGAAATACTTCAAGGTGAGCGCCATACCCGAAATCAGTTCGACAAGCAGCAGGGAACGGGTCGATCGGCCAAGCAAGCTCATTCGCTCCCACCTCGTTCTGACAGGGATATTGGATTACTCATTTCGGTAACCACCCCATTCCGACCAGCACGCCGGCGGTCGCGACAACCCACAACAATGAAAACGGCAGGAATACCTTCCAACCAAGCCGCATGAGCTGGTCGTAGCGGTACCGCGGGAAGGTCGCCCGAACCCACAGGAAGCAGAACAGGACAGCGGAGATCTTAAGCCCGAACCAGATGGGACCGGGGATCCAGTTAAATGGCGCCATGTCGATTGGCGGCAGCCACCCCCCGAGAAACAATATGACGGTCATGGCGCTCATCAGAATCATGTTCGCATATTCGCCGAGGAAGAAGAGCGCGAACGTCATCGACGAATATTCGACATTGTATCCCGATACCAGCTCCGCCTCGGCCTCGGGAAGATCGAAGGGTGCGCGGTTTGTTTCCGCCAGGCCGGAAATGAAAAAAATCACAAACATGGGCAATAGCGGAATACAGAACCAGACAGTCCGCTGCGCCTCGACAATATCGGTCAGGTTGAGCGACCCGACGCAGAGCAGAACCGTGATGATGACGAACCCGATCGACACCTCGTACGATACCATTTGAGCCGCCGAGCGCAGCGCGCCGAGGAAGGGATAGACTGAGTTGGAAGCCCAGCCGGCCATGATAATGCCATACACGCCAAGCGAAGAAATCGCGAACAGGTAAAGGATACCGACATTGATGTCGGCCAACACCACGCCCTTGTCGAAAGGTATAACCGCCCAGGCAACCACGGCCAGAACGAACGTAATCATGGGCGCCGCCATGAAGACCACGCGATTGGCCCCTGACGGTATGATGGTTTCCTTGAAAAGCAGTTTCAGCCCGTCCGCGAGAGGCTGGAGCAACCCGAACGGACCGACGACGTTGGGGCCCTTGCGCAGCTGCATCGCCGCGATCACCTTGCGCTCCGCATAGGTAAGATAGGCCACGGCTGTCAGCAGCGGCACCAAAATCGCCACAATCTGGGCGACGATGATTACCGTCGGGAACGCATATACGGACCAGAACTCAGCCATCGGTACCCGTCAAATTTTCCGCCTGCCCCAATACCGCGCGCGTGCATGCCGCCATGGTCACGGAAGCGCGGCTGATCGGGTCGGTCATATAAAAATTCTCGATCGAAGACTGAAATGCCGCGTCTGCCATCTCGCCGGACTGACCAAAATCTTCCCATTTGGCAGCGGCCACATCATTCAGGCCATAAAAAACCGGGTTGATGGACGCCATGCGGCGCCGCACCGCGCTCACATCGTCGTAGGGTAGGGTCTTGCCAAGCGTGTCGGACAGCGCGCGAATGATGGTCCAGTCTTCGCGTGCCTCGCCAGGGGGAAAGACCGCCCGGGCTGCTCGTTGCACGCGCCCTTCAGTGTTTACATAAGTGGCGCTTTTTTCGCTGTAGGCAGCCCCCGGAAGGATGACATCGGCACGATGGGCCGCAGCATCGCCATGATGGCCCTGATAAATCACGAACGACGCCCCCAATTTGGCGACATCGATTTCGTCCGCGCCCAACAGATATACAATTTCCATGGTGCCCGCCGACGCGCCATCCAGAATACCCGCGACGTCCAGCCCGCCCTCACCTGGCAAGAAACCAAGATCCATCGCGCCCACCCGGCTCGCGGCGGTATGGAGGACGTTGAAGCCGTTCCATTCGTCGGCAATCACGCCAAAATCCAGGGCAATCCGCCGCGCCGTCCCGAGAACCACGGCGCCATCATCCCGCGCAAGGGCACCCTGCCCTACAATCAGCATTGGCCGCTCTGCCTTTCTCAGGATATCGCAAAAGGCATGCGTTCCGTCAGCAATTTCCCGCAGCGTCTGCGGGCCGGCGCCAAGATAATCCGTGGGATAGGTGAGGTCGTGCCGCGCCCCGACAACACCGACCGGGAAACCGCCCTTCAGCCAGCGTTTGCGCAGGCGCGCATTGATTATCGGCGCTTCCCAGCGCGGATTTGTTCCAATCAGCAAACAGGCATCCGCGTTTTCGAGACCGGCGATCGTGCTGTTGAACAGATAGGCGGCGCGCGTGCTGCCGTCCAGCTTGGCACCGTCCTGCCGGCAATCGAGATGCGGCGATCCAAGACCGGCCATCAGATCTTTCAGAGCCACCATCGCCTCGCAATCGGCGAGATCCCCCGCGATCGCGGCGATCCTGCCGCCATCGATTCCCTTAATCCGGCTCGCGATAACGGCAAACGCCTCATCCCAGCTGGCGGCCTGGAGCGTTCCGTCTCTTCGGACATAAGGTGTGTCGAGACGTTGGCGCTTAAGACCGTCGCAGGCATAGCGCGTTTTATCCGAAATCCACTCCTCATTCACATCTTCGTTGAGGACGGGCAGAACCCGCAGGACTTCGCTACCGCGGGAATCGATGCGGATATTGCTGCCGACCGCATCGAGAACGTCAACCGATTCTGTTCGCGTCAGTTCCCACGGACGCGCATTGAATTCATAAGGCTTTGAGGTCAGCGCGCCGACCGGACAAAGATCGACGATATTGGCGGAAAGTTCCGACGTCAGCGCCTTTTCGATATAAGTGCCGACTTCCATTGTCTCACCGCGTCCCGTCGCGCCGAGTTCCTCGACGCCGGCAATCTCGGTCGCGAAACGGATGCACCGGGTGCAATGAATGCACCGCGTCATCTCGGTTTTGACCAAAGGCCCCAATTCCTTGTCCGGCACCGCCCGCTTGTTTTCGTGGAAGCGCGACCGACCGCCGCCATAGGCCATTGCCTGATCCTGAAGGTCGCATTCGCCGCCCTGATCACAGATCGGGCAATCGAGCGGATGATTGATCAGGAGAAACTCCATGACCCCTTCGCGGGCTTTCTTGACCATGGGCGAGTTGGTCTTGATCGTCATCCCTTCGCCGGCAGGCAGCGCACAGGAAGCCTGTGGCTTTGGCGGGCCGGGGGACACCTCCACCAGGCACATGCGGCAATTACCAGCCACTGAAAGCCGTTCGTGGTAACAGAAGCGGGGAATTTCCACACCCGCCAGCTCGCAGGCCTGAAGAACGGTGACGCCATTCGGCACTTCGATTTCGACACCGTCTATGGTCAGCTTTGCCATTCGATTACCTATGCCGCCGCCGCGCCGGTGCGTTTGCGCTCGACGATTCGCTGTTCGATCTCGCCGCGGAAATGACGGACGAGACCCTGTATCGGCCAGGCAGCCGCATCGCCCAATGCGCAGATTGTATGTCCTTGGACCTGACTCGCGACATCGAGCAGCATGTCGATATCGTCGATCTCCGCATCGCCGACCACCAGCCTTTCCATGACGCGCCACATCCAGCCGGTTCCTTCCCGGCACGGCGTGCACTGGCCACAGCTCTCATGTTTATAGAATTTGGACAGACGCGCGATCGCCGCCACCACGTCGGTCGATTTATCCATCACGATAACCGCCGCGGTGCCGAGGCCGGACCTGACTTCTTTCAGAGAATCAAAATCCATCAGAACCGTATCGCAGGTCGATTTCGGCAGGATCGGCACGGAGGAGCCGCCCGGGATAATGGCCTTCAGATTGTCCCAGCCGCCGCGCACGCCGCCGGCATGTTTTTCAATCAGTTCCTTGAGCGGAATGCCCATTTCCTCTTCCACGTTGCACGGATTGTTCACGTGGCCGGAGAGGCAGAACACCTTTGTGCCGGTATTGTTTTCACGCCCGAACGAGGAAAACCACGATGCGCCACGCCGCAGAATTGTCGGCGCGACAGCAATGGTTTCGACGTTGTTCACCGTGGTCGGACATCCGTAAAGCCCCATCGCCGCCGGGAAAGGCGGCTTGAGACGCGGCATACCCTTCTTGCCCTCAAGGCTTTCAATTAACGCCATTTCTTCGCCGCAAATATAAGCGCCCGCGCCGCGGTGAAGATAAACATCGTAATCGTAACCCGATCCACAGGAATTCTTGCCAATCAACCCGGCCTCATAAGCCTCGTCGATGGCCGTCTGAAGATGTTCGGCTTCGCGGTAGAATTCACCGCGAATATAGATATAGGCGGCATTTGCCCCCATCCCGAAACCGGCCAGAAGGCAACCTTCAACCAGCTTGTGCGGATCGTGCCGCAACATGTCGCGGTCTTTGCAGGTGCCGGGCTCCCCTTCATCGGCATTCACCACCAGGTAATGGGGCCGGCCGGTCGGTTCCTTCGGCATGAAGGACCATTTCAGACCGGCTGGAAAACCGGCGCCGCCGCGCCCGCGCAGGCCGGAGGATTTTACTTCCTCGACGATCCAGTCGCGGCCCTTGGCCATGATTTCCTTTGTTCCGTCCCAGTCGCCCCGGCGGCGCGCACCTTCGAGACGCCAATCGTCATGGCCGTACAGATTGGTGAATATGCGATCCTTGTCCTGCAGCATGTTCCGCGTCCTACCTTTCCACGCTGCCAGTCAATCCGGTCAGGCTGGTCTTCGCGCCGGCGGGTTCCGACGACGTCCGGCCGCTTTGCGGACCCGGTTTCGGGATCTCGCCGCGCCGCAGCGCCTGGAGAATCGTTTTGGTTGACCCCTCATCGAGGTCTTCGTAATAATCATCGCCAATCTGCATCATGGGGGCATTCACACAAGCGCCAAGACATTCCACTTCGAACAGGGTGAATTTGCCGTCTTCCGTCGTTTCGCCAAAATCGACGCCCAGTTCTTCACGGCAGGCATCGACGACGGCCGCGCAATTTCTGAGCGCGCAGGGTGTGGTGGTACACACCTGCACGACATGCTGGCCCACGGGTTCCAGCTTATACATGGTGTAAAATGTCGCGACCTCGTACACCCTGATCGGCGCCATCTCAAGAATACCCGCCACATGATCCATGGCTGCCCTGGGAAGCCAGCCACCGAACTGCCTTTGCGCCAGATCCAGAAGCGGCATGACGGCGCTTGCCTGCCGTCCAACCGGATACCGCGCGATGATTTTGTCAGCCGCCGCCCTGTAATCAGGGGTGAAGACAAACTCGTCCGGCTGTCCGTCCCGCGATGTGAGGCTCATCGATCTACCTCGCCAAAGACAATATCCATCGAGCCAATAATCGCGACGATGTCGGCCAGCATATGACCCCGCCCGAGGAACTCGGTCGCCTGCATGAAGGCGAAGCCGGGAGCGCGAATTTTACACCGGTAGGGCTTATTGGTTCCGTCAGCGACCAGATAGACTCCGAATTCGCCTTTGGGTGCCTCGACGGCTGTGTAGGTTTCACCCGCCGGCACGTGATAGCCCTCGGTATAAAGCTTGAAATGATGGATCAGCGCCTCCATCGATTGCTTCATCTCCGCCCGGCGCGGTGGCGATATTTTGGGATCCTCCGTGCGCACCGGCCCGCCCGGCAACTGCTCGAGACACTGCTTCATGATCCTCAGGCTCTGGCGCATCTCTTCAATCCGGATGAGATAGCGGTCATAACAATCGCCGTTCCGGCCAATCGGTATGTCGAAATCCATCTGGCCATAGACATCATAGGGTTCCGCCTTGCGCAGATCCCACGGAACACCCGAGGCGCGCAGCATCGGTCCGGAAAATCCCCAATCCATCGCCTGTTCGGCGGAGGCGATACCGATATCGACCGTGCGCTGCTTGAATATCCGATTTTCGGTCAAAAGATGCTCGACATCATCGAGCATCTTTGGAAAGCGCTCGATGAACGTCGCTATATCGTCGGTAAGACCTGCCGGCAGATCACGGTGCACCCCGCCGGGACGAAAATAGGCGGAATGCAACCGGGCGCCCGATACGCGCTCGTAGAACTCCATCAGGATTTCGCGTTCCTCGAACCACCAGAGAAGCGGCGTCATCGCGCCAACATCGAGCGCGAAGGCGGAGATGTTGAGCAGATGATTGAGAATTCGCGTGATTTCCGAAAAAAGAACCCGGATATACTGGCCACGCTGCGGCACTTCAATGCCAAGCAGTTTTTCCACCGCCAGGGCAAAGGTGTGTTCCTGACACATGGGCGAGACGTAATCGAGCCGGTCGAAATACGGGATAGCCTGCAGGTAGGTCTTGTGCTCGATCAGTTTTTCCGTGCCGCGATGAAGCAAACCCACGTGCGGGTCGGCGCGCTCGACGATTTCGCCGTCCATTTCAAGCACCAGACGCAAAACACCGTGCGCCGCCGGATGCTGCGGGCCGAAATTCAGCGTCAAATTTTTTATTTCAGTGACAGCCATCAGCGGCCACCCTTGGCCGGTTCATCGGCCTTTTCATCGCCCGGCAGCACGTAGTCGGCGCCTTCCCAGGGACTCATGAAATCGAAGCTGCGGAACGCCTGGGTCAGCTTGACAGGCTCGTAAACGACGCGCTTCTGTTCGTCGTCGTAGCGAACCTCGACATGGCCGGTCAGCGGAAAATCCTTGCGCATGGGATGACCGTCAAAGCCGTAATCGGTCAGGATGCGGCGCAGATCTGGGTGCCCGGAAAACATCACGCCATAAAGATCCCAGGCCTCCCGCTCGTACCATCCGGCGGAACTGAAAACATCCGTCACGGAGGGAACGATAGCGTCCTCGTCACACCGGACTTTGACCCGGATACGCTGGTTATGACGCAGGCTCAGCAGGTTATAGACCACGTCGAAGCGCTCGGCCCTCTCAGGATAATCAGCGCCGCAGATGTCCATCAATAGTTTAAACAGGCAATTTGAATCATCACGCAACAACGTCATCAGACGGCAGATCGCTTCTCGCTTGCATATCAGGATCAGTTCATCATGATCCTGCATAACCTCAAGCACCGCTTCCGGTACTGAGTTCTGGATATACTCTCCGAGATCCTGGAGCGCCTGGTTCATGATTGTAATTGCCGGCTGTTGTTCCAGAGAATTCTATCGGGCAATTGTACTTGTACGGCGAATCTTCTTCTGAAGCTGCAGCACACCGTAAAGCAGCGCCTCCGCGGTTGGAGGACATCCGGGGACATAGACGTCCACCGGGACAATTCGGTCACAGCCGCGGACAACGGAATAGGAATAATGGTAATAGCCGCCGCCATTGGCGCAGGATCCCATGGAGATCACCCAGCGCGGCTCCGCCATCTGATCGTAGACCTTGCGCAGCGCCGGCGCCATCTTGTTGGTCAGCGTTCCGGCGACAATCATAACATCGGACTGACGCGGCGACGGGCGAAACACCACGCCAAATCGGTCGAGATCGTAACGGCTGGCGGCGGTGTGCATCATCTCAACCGCACAGCAGGCGAGCCCGAACGTCATGGGCCATAACGATCCAGACTGAGCCCAGCTTACCAGCTTGTCGAGTTGAGCGACCACAAACCCCTTATCGGCGATCTCGTCCGTAACGCGCGACAAGACAGCGTCCTGATCGGCGCTTGTGCCGGACCCGATTACTCCCATTCCAGAGCGCCTTTCTTCCATTCGTAGATAAAGCCGATCGTCAGGATTCCGAGAAAGAGTATCATCGACCAGAAGCCGAGCATCCCGATGGAACCAAGCGAAACCGCCCACGGAAACAAAAACGCGACTTCAAGGTCGAATATAATGAAAAGAATCGCTACCAGGTAAAACCGCACATCGAACTGGCGTCGCGCGTCATTGAATGGCGCAAATCCACATTCATAGGGAGACACCTTTTCAGTGTCGGGCTTTTGTCGGGCCACGATGAACGACGTTATGAGGATGACGGATGCCAACCCGACTGCGATACCCAAAAAGATCAGGATCGGCAGATATTCGCGCAAAAGTGCGTCCATTCAACTACCTCAGCGCGGACAAGGGCGGCGGATTCAACCATCGCGCCAGGCTGCTACCAAGAGGCTGCGTGTTTAGCAATTGATTAGACCCCGTTTCCGCTAACGCGGGCGCAAACTGCCAGCGTGGCGCCCCGTTCAGGGTCGCCGCTCGCTTTATAAGGTTAAATTGGTTGGACATCAAAGGCTTTAGACTGGTTATTATATCAAATTTATAAAGCCGAAACGGCGAAAATCCGTTTTAACTTATTGATATTGAACGGCGAATCATCATCTGGGGATTGAAAAAAGCCGTTCCGTTCGGACGATACGTCAAAAATTGACCCGCCGCGCGGTAGCCCGTAAATTTCCCCGTAACTTCAAGTGACGAAATGATCCATAAGAATTTATCCAGACAGGAGAGGCATAAATGCCAGAGGGCGCCAGCGACGACAAGACACGCGTATTCCTACACGACAATTATCTCGAATGGTGTGACAACCAGGGCGTCCCCATCATCCAGGATTTCGGCATCAACCTGATGCAGATCGACGTGGGGCCGTGGGATCGCTATGGCATGAACGGCGCGGTCTGCCTGCTCAAGGGCCGCGACGATTTCAACTCCATCTTCTGTTTTGAATTACCGCCAGGCTCCAAATCCCGCCCCATGCAGCATATTTACGAAGACGTCGTCTACGTCATGGAAGGTTACGGCTCGACCACGATCGAGACCGCTGACGGCCAGAAGCACAGTTTCGAATGGGGCAGGAATTCGCTTTTTGCGGTTCCGATCAATTCCCGCTACCAGCATTTCAACGGATCGGGGCAAGAGCCTGCCCGCTTCGCCAGCGTTCACAATTTTCCTTTCCTGATGAATCTATTTCGGAACGAGGAATTTATTTTCAACAATCCGATGACTTTTCCGGAACGGCTTGGCCCCAACGGCTATTTCACCGGCGACGGCCAGATGATCGAGATGCGGCCTGGCAGCCATCAGTGGGAAACCAATTTCGTCGCCGACATCACCAATTTCGAACTCAAGAGCTGGGCCGCGCGCGGCAAGGGTTCCTCCAGCCTGCGCTGGATCTTGTCCGACAGCACCATGGGCTGCCATACGTCGCAAATCGTAACCGGCACCTATAAAAAGGCGCACCGCCATATGATGGGCACCAATGTCTTCACCATCGATGGCGATGGCTATTCCTTGCTCTGGTATGAGGGAAAGGAAGACGAAATCGTCCGGGT
Organism: Pseudomonadota bacterium; assembly: GCA_027624735.1. Classification (GTDB taxonomy): domain Bacteria; phylum Pseudomonadota; class Alphaproteobacteria; order MPNO01; family UBA2964; genus JAQBTY01. Next base: position 16,175 of record JAQBTY010000028.1, read on the forward strand.
CGACTGGGATCACGGCGTCGTCGTCACACCACCCGAACAGATGTTCCATCAGCACTTCAATACCGGGACGACACCGTCGCGGTATCTCGCCCTTCAGTTTGGCACCGTGCGCTATCCCATGACGTGGGCCAAGAAGGATATCTGGAGCGGCAACGTGGATAAATCGGTCGAGGATGGGGGCGCTCAGCTCGAATACGAAAACCAGATGCCACAGATCCACAAAATATGGCTAAGCGAAATGGATCGCAAAGGCATCCCGTCCGAGATGGGTGAAATCTTTGACGAGGAAAAAGTCCGCGCCGGCAATTAGTTTTTCGCAATTAGTTTTTCAGGGTGAGTATATTTCGTCGCCAAACCGAGCGGCGGACGGATCGACCTGCCAATGGCGCGCTACCCGAGACCCGTTTTCCTAACGCTCCGTAGCCCGCCGTTGCTGGAATTTTTCTTTCCAGTCAAACGCAAGACGTTCCGCGGTGGCGATTTGGGCCTCGGACATACCCTGGGCGACGAGCGCGCGCGAGGACAGAGCGTCGCCGCGGTATTGCGGCGAATCATGCAGCGCGCTCGCAATCGAAAGCCACTTATAGGCCTGGATGGGTTCGGCCTTCACGCCTGGGCCCCCGCCGGCATAAATCATACCAAGAAAAAAATGCGAAAAGGCGACGCCTTGTGCCGCGGCCTGCAGGAAATAGGCCTCCGCTTTTGCATAGTCGGGCGGCACAGCATCGCCTATGTAAAACATGCGGCCTAGATTGTTTTGTGCCTGGGCAAAGCCCTGCGCCGCCGCCTTTCGGTACCACTCAAACGCCCGCGTTTTGTCAACCGGTATCCCCAAGCCACTATCATAGAGCACGCCCATATTGTACTGAGCAACCCGATCGCCGTCCAAGGCCAGCGGTTCCCATTCGCGAAGGGCGGTTCCATAATCGGCCTGCTTATAGGCTTCCATGCCTTTGTAGAAGTCCTGCGCCACCGACGGCGCCGCGACTATCAATAGCAGCACCGCGATGGCCGCCCGGCGCAGCCGCGAAATCTGAGCACAGCAGGCTATAAACATGGAATCCACAATAGAAGATAGTTTCCAACCACCAAAGTTAAATACTTCCGAAATTTGACACTTTGTGGCGAAGTGGCGGGAGCGACGGGACTCGAACCCGCGACCTCCGGCGTGACAGGCCGGCGCTCTAACCAACTGAGCTACGCCCCCGCGGGCGTTGGTGCGCATGATGTAATCCAGGCTCCCCCATGAAGTCAATCGTCCCGGCAGAAATCAGTGCGGAAAAGGGTCGCTTAACTACCCCTTGAGCTGCCTCTTATCGATTTTTCCCGTCGCGTTTTTCGGCAGTTCAGCGACGAAATGAAAAATCCGGGGATATTTATAGGATGAGAGGCGTTGTTTGCAGAATTCGACCAACTCTTCCTCGGCTACCGATGTGCCGGGCCGAAAGGCGACGAAGGCGCAGACTTCCTCACCCAGTTCCCTGTCCGGGACAGCGATTACCGCGGCCTCGGCGACGTCAGGGTGGGCCGCCAGGGCGGCCTCGATCTCTCCCGCGGCGATGGTGTAGCCACCGCGCAGGATGATTTCTTTCTTCCGCCCGACAATACAAACCAGGCCCTCGGGGGTTATCCGAGCGAGATCGCCCGTCTTGAACCAGCCATCCTGGATAACCGCCGCCGTATCCTCCGGCCGATCCACATATTCGGTCATACAGGTCGGGCTTTTAATCCACAATTCGCCGACGGCATCGGGGTCATCGCCAATCGCATCGCCCTTTTCGTCGACCAGCTTTAATATGACCCCTTTTGGCGCGTGCCCAATCGATTCAGGAATTTCCAGCGTGTCGTCAGGCGAAAAGCAGATGGGGCGAAACAGCTCGCTCATGCCATAGCCGCGAACAATTCGAACGCCCGTGGCCTCACGCCATTCTTGCGCCAGTTCCCAGGGACAGGGCGCGGCGCCACTTGTGCAGAACCGCAGGCTCGACAGACCGCCTTTGTTCAAGACACCGGAATCGAGCATGCGACGAAACATCGTGGCCACGCCGGAAAAAACGGTGGCGTTGTGGCGTTCAATGGCGGTCAATACCGCCTCGGGACTAAAGCGTGGCACCAGGATCGCGGTCGCGCTCAGCAATAGGGGCGACAAAAGGGTGCCAAACAAGCCATAGGAATGGGCCAGCGGCAGCACTGAAACAACCACATCGTCGCTGCGGAGCTGGAGGGCGGCACCGACCCAGAAATCCATGCCGGCGGACAAGGCCCGTTGCGACAGCACAACACCCTTCGGCGCCCCCGTGCTGCCCGATGTGAACAGGACAACAGCCGGCGTCTCGGCCTCGACGGCGACCGCCCGGAAATTTGCTTCGCCGGGCGGCAGGTGCTCGATCACCCGAGCGGTCTTGAGCACAGCCAGAACATCCTTCTTGTCGCCCTCGCTTAAACGCGGGTTCAAGGGGGTGATGGCGGCGCCGAGTTTCAGACCGGCAACGATACCGATCACCATATCGGTGATGTTGTCGGTTGCTATCGCCAGCCGGTCTCCTGGTTTGGCGCCCTCATCGCTCAGGAACCGCGCTACGGCGCCCGCGCGCGCATCCAGCTCACGCCACGACATCTGCCCGGCCGGACCAACGATGACGATTTTGTCAGGATTTTCCCGAGCGGCGGCGTCGAGCTTTTGTGCGACAGTCTGAGTCATCCGATTCAGGACAGCAGCGCGTCGATATCGATCCCATCCCACACATCCTGGGGAAAGTGGTGGCGCGGAGTGAAGTCTTTCAACAACGGCTTGGCCGTTGCATCGACACCCCATTTGGACGTGAAACCGTCATCGCCCGATGTCGACGGGTCAAGATCCGATCCACGCGCGCCGTTCATGATAATCAGATCCCGGTCAGGCTGACAGCGCGTGGCGATGGCCCAATTGACCTGACGGTCATCGTAAATGTCCACGTCCTGATCCACGACGACCACGCGCTTGATATAAAGATCAGCGCCGAACACAGCCATGATGACGTTTTTGGCCTGCCCTTTCAGCCGCTGCTCGATCGACACGTAACAGGTAAAGGGGCTGGGAACCCGCACCGCCGTGACCGACGGCACCATGGAGCGGACGGCCCGCAACAGATTGGCTTCCATCGGGATGGTCGACAACAGCATATGGTCCAGGTGGCCGACATTCATGTCGTAAAAATACGCATCTTTGCGATGGGTGATGGCTTTGACCTTCACGACCTCGCGTTCCCGCGCGCCCAGGCTGTAGCCGGTAAATTCGCCAAACGGGCCTTCGTTCACCGTTTCCGACGGCTGGATCTCCGCCTCGATAATCATTTCCGCCTGCGCCGGCACTAACAGATCGAGCGTTTCGCAGCGAACCACTTCCATGGCCTCGCCAAACAGGCCGCCCATGATCGCGGTTTCGTCTTCATCGATGGACCCGATCGACAGCGCGCCCAGGGCTATGGCCGGATGGACCCCGATGGCAAACGCGACCTGCAACGCCTCGCCGCGCGCTTCGGCGATTTTGTGAAACTCCCACAGATGCTTGCCGAGCGTCAGATGAATCGATGTCGAATCCTTCCCGGTGATCATCAGCCGGTTATAGGCGCAGTTATAAATACCGGTCTCGGGGTCCTTGGCGAAGGAAATGGCCGCGGTGATATAGGGACCGCCGTCGCCGCCATGATGGACAATCTGCGGCAAGGCCCGCATATCCACCGCGTCACCTTTGAGAATGACTTCCTTGCACGGGCCGGTATTGATTTCCTTTGGCGGGATAGGATTTTCCATCGCCGCCAGAAATGTCTTCTGCATATCCCGAGGGCTGCATTTCAACGCCATCGCGAGACGCGGGCGGCTGGCATGCATGTTGCTCATCACCGGGAAATCGGTGCCTTTGACGTTTTCAAACACAATGACAGGCCGGCGTTTCGCCACCTGTTCCATTTTCACGATCGTCGCCGTGATCTCATAGGCCGGATCGACTTCCTTCGAGATCGTGACAAAATCGTCCGGGCGTTCGGATTTAACCTGGTCGATATAGCTGCGGAGGTCCTGAGGCATTCAATTTTCTCGTAAATGGGTGGGGCATGGTCGGATAGAAGCGGCGCAAACATGCTTATGACCCAACAATCAATTTTGATCAAATGGAGCGACAGGCGCGGGCCAAGAAGTAAACCGGCGGACCATGCCAACTGGTAGGTAGAATCTAACAGTTTTTCTGGAAAATCGTGGGCGGCGCCGGGTGGCCCGCCACCCGAAGCCCGCAGGGCGAAGGGTGGTGGGCGGTGACGGGATCGAACCGCCGACATCCACGGTGTAAACGTGGCGCTCTCCCAGCTGAGCTAACCGCCCTCTCGCATTCGGCTTTTCGCCTATACCATTTTATATAGGGAAATCAAAAGGCCTAAATTACTCGGCCACGAACCAGGCGAAAAAGAAATCGACCGCCCTATGACAGGCGGCCGACAACTTTCACCAATGAGACACGCGTGTCAGTTCACAGCGTCTTTCAGGCTTTTGCCCGCACGGAATTTGGGCTGGTTGGAAGCCGGGATCTGGATCTTCTCACCAGTCCGGGGATTCCGTCCCTCGGAAGCACGCCGCTGTGTCACATTAAACGTACCAAATCCAACGAGCCGTACTTCCGTTCCGCCCTTGAGCGACGACGTAATCGAGTCAAATACCGCGTCGACCGCCTTCGCCGCATCGGACTTCGACAGCCCTGAATTGGAAGCCACATTTGCAACGAGATCGTTCTTGTTCACCTTAACGCCCCTTATCATCATGGAAGGAAATGAAAATGCCTAATTAGGCCGATAAGCACCGCAGCAACCAAACCGATCACCACGGCAGGCCCTGAGTCTAGAGCGCCCGCCTCCATGAGGTCAAAGAAAAAAACAGCCAAAAAGCTGGAAAAATTGCGGTTTTTAGGGGTATTTGGCGAATCACCCGCCCTTTGGCGCCACCATTCACGATGTGGACGCCAAAGAGGCGGATAATTGGATTAGCCCCCATTTCCCAAGTGAACTCGATATTTGATGCTGCGAGATGCAGATTCTGTTATAAGAATCA
>JAQBTY010000029.1 GCA_027624735.1 Pseudomonadota bacterium
ATGTCGCCGTACCGGCGACCAGCACATCGGCGCCAGCGTCAATTGCCTGGCGTGCCGTCTGTTCGTTAATGCCGCCATCCACTTCAAGATCGATTGCCCGCCCGCTGGAATCTATCATTTGCCGCAATGTTCTAATTTTGTCGAGCTGTCCTGTAATGAAACTCTGGCCGCCAAAACCCGGATTGACCGTCATGACCAGTACCAGATCGATGTCGTCCAGCACGTGATTAATAACCGATGCCGGCGTCGAAGGATTAAGCGATACCCCGGCTTTTTTGCCCAAGGATTTTATGAGCTGGATCGTTCTATGGAGGTGTGGTCCCGCTTCCGCATGGGCCGTTATAATGTCCGCGCCGGAATCGGCGAAACCGGGTACATAGGGATCCACCGGCGCAATCATCAAATGGACGTCAAAGGGTATGGTGGTTGACGATCGAATTGCTTTAACAACGTCCGGCCCGATGGTGATATTGGGCACAAAATGCCCGTCCATGACATCCACATGGATCCAGTCCGCCCCGGCGTTGGTCACGGCGCTGATTTCGTCGCCGAGACAGGCAAAGTCGGCCGACAGAATAGATGGGGCTATGCGAACTGGTTGCTGCACGCGGGCATTCCTAACAGCTTGCAGCCTGCGCGGCAACAACGCTGAGAAAGATGTGCCGGGTCGGGCATCCGGTCGGGTACGGGTGGCGAAACTGCAGCCGAAAGCCGCCACTTATTCGGCCCCGGGCGGGTTCCGCCGGAACGGGGAAAGCCCTAATCCAGTTCGAATTTGTCTTTGTAGTCCTCGGCCAGATCGGGGTTCTGATCTTCCTTGGCGAGATAACAGTTGCCGACCACCAGGACTTCGATTCCCGACCCCATAAAACACCGGAACGCGTCTTCGGGCGTACAAACGATCGGTTCACCGCGCACGTTGAAGCTTGTGTTGATCAAGATCGGGCAGCCGGTCTTTTCCTTGAATGATTTTATCAAGGCATGGTAGCGGGGATTGGTCTCTTCATGGACGGTTTGAATGCGCGCCGAATAATCCACATGGGTGATCGCGGGAATGGTCGAGCGCGGCACGTTGAGCTTGTCGATGCCGAACAGCGCCTGTTCTTCTTCCGTCATTTCGCGGCGCTGATCTTCCTTGACGTTCGCGACCAGCAGCATGTAGGGGCTGTCACCGTCATGTTCGAACCAGTCTGCGACATCTTCGCGCAAGACCGATGGGGCAAACGGCCTGAATGATTCGCGGTATTTGACCCGCAAATTCAACGTCTTCTGCATCGCGGGATCACGCGGATCACCCAGAATTGACCGGCCGCCAAGAGCACGCGGGCCGAATTCCATCCGGCCCTGGAACCATCCGATGGCTTTTCCCTCGGTCAAGGCGGTGGCGGTCATTTCGGTGGTTTCGCCGTCAGACTGGACGGTGAATTTAGCGCCGGCCGCGGTCAGCCGTTTTTCGATATCGTCCTGCGCATATTCCGGTCCGAGGTATGATCCCTTCATGCCGTCCATGACGCCATTGAGCTTACGGGGCTGACCCTGGAAATGATGATGGGCAATAAGCGCGGCGCCGAGCGCGCCACCGGCGTCACCGGCCGCGGGTTGGACCCATATATTATCAAAACTTTTATCGCGCAGAAGCTTGCCGTTGGCGACGCAGTTAAGCGCCACACCACCCGCCAGACATAGGTTCTTTTCGCCGGTTTCCTTGGCGATTGAACGGCCTAACCGAAGGACAATTTCTTCCGTGACCTCCTGAATGGAGGCGGCGAGATCCATCTCGCGCTGGGTCAGGCGGGATTCCGGGCTGCGCGGCGGGGCTCCGAACAACGCATCGAACTTCTCGTTGGTCATGCGCAGGCCGGTGCAGAAATCAAAGTAGGACAGATCGAGCCGGAACGAGCCGTCTTCTTTTATATCGACCACATTGTCCATGATCAGCTGGGCATATTTTGGCTCGCCATAGGGCGCGAGCCCCATAACCTTGTATTCGCCGGAATTTACCCGGAACCCGGTATAGTAGGTAAACGCCGAATAAAGCAGGCCGAGCGAATGGGGGAAATGGAGCTCCCGGATCATCTCGACCGAATTGCCTTTCCCAAGTCCAAGCGACGTCGTGGTCCACTCGCCGACACCATCCATGGTCAAAATGGCGGCGCTCTCAAACGGGGACGGATAGAACGCACTCGCGGCATGGCTTTGGTGATGCTCCGCGAACAACAGGCGATTGTCCCAATTATACGCCGGCGCGTGGCGCCGCAGTTTGTTGCGCAGGACCGATTTCTGGAACAGCTTTTCCTTGATCCACAGCGGCATCGCCATCCGAAAGGATTCAAAGCCCTTCGGCGCATAGGCGACATAGGTCTCCAGAAGCCGTTCGAATTTGAGGAACGGCTTGTCGTAAAACGCTATGAAGTCGATATCGGACAACGCGGCCCCGGCTTCTTCAAGGCAATATTCCATTGCTTTGACGGGAAAGTCGGAATCCTCCTTCTTGCGGGTAAAGCGCTCTTCCTGAGCCGCCGCGATAATCTTGCCGTCGTCAATTAACGCCGCCGCGCTGTCATGATAAAACGCCGATATTCCAAGTATACGCACCAGTTCAGGCCCTTCCGCTCAGAAAATTGTGTAAATGAAGGGCGCGATCGCGGAGCCTTGCGTGAGGATTACGAGGCCGCCAAACAGCAACATCATGAGCATGATCGGCAAGAGCCAAAACTTCTTGCGGGCCCGCATAAACGACCAGATTTCTAGTATAAAGGACATGGCTGCTCTCAGAATTGATTTTTCATGGTTTCGGGGGACGGCCCGGGCGGCTGGCGCTCAATCCAGTAGGATTTGGCATTGCGGTCGATTTTCCGGTTCAGCGGATCCTTGCCCATCAGCTTCATGATCAGGGCGGTTGGGGTGACCGTAACAAAAAACACCAGCCCCATGATGATCGGGTTGGTAATCTTGTGAAGAAGCAGGCCAAACCTTGTCCACAGCCGGTTAAGCGGCGCGAGGAGGATCGGATGAGCAAGCGCTACCGCCAGGAACAGCCCGGCGACAATGAGCGCCCAGATTCGCGGGTTTCCATCGCGGATCAGCGGAAAAAGCCCGATTATCAGGAAAACAACCGTAAAAACCACCCCGAAAGCGCGATCGGACGATCCCTTAACCTCTTCATCGCGCGATATGGTCTCGTGGACCGCGTTGGTTTTGCTGTCGGTCATGCCTGCCCCTGATCAACTGTTTGCTGCTACTGAGATACCCTGGTTGAACAAAAATAGGATTAATAAATTAAAAATCTTACAAGGGTGAGGCACCGTTGGCCTGTTTTATTCGTCAGCGCCGATCGTGCGATCTACCGGACCAGGTCACCCTACAGCGATTTAGCAGTGCGGTGGCAGCATATCGCAGGAAGGGGACAATATCCCTTACCTGTCGGCAAAACGCCGTGCGCCAGGCGCTCCACCCATATAAACGTGACGCGGGTGGCAGGGCGGCTGCAGCGGTGATCTGCCAGCGGTTGGTCAACAGGTCGCTGACCGATGGATCGTCCAAATATTCCTCCGCCCGATCAAAGTACCCGTAGGCCATGGCGATCCAGGCCGCCCGAAGCCGTCTTTCGGCAACGTCATCCGGGGAAATGCCGGCGGTCGAGAATGCATCGGGCCGCCGCATATATAGGTAATCGCACTGGATCAGCTGGCCCCGCGAGTAAGGGATTTGCTCGCCCGACAACATCGGGTGCGCCACATGGCCATGGCGGCGCCAATGTGCTGGTCGCATTATATCCAGCAGCTCAAAATCATGCCCCGTCAAGAATTCATCCAGCGCGCGCGCCGGGGGTTGGCCGATACGCAAATTCGGGAAAGCGACTTCGGTTTTAATGGCTGCCACGGTAAACAGGGCTTCCGGAGCGCTCCTGAGAATGTCAAGCTCAACGCCTTCCACGTCGAGTTTGATGAAGTCAGGCGGGGGAATATCGAAATTATCGATCGCGTCGCCCAGGCCGAAGGTTTCGACATCGACCGTATCTATGATCGTGTTATGGGCCGTCCGGTTAAAGCGCTCGGCGAATTCGACAACCGGCCGCAGCAGTGACGACGATATGGCGTCTTGGGCAACATGCAGCGTTTGGGTCCCGGTTTTGCCGGCCACCGCCGCTGGAATATGGCGCACGGACCGCCACGGCGCAGGCGATTGCCTGCTGATGCGTTCGCATTCGGCGGCGTCAGGCTCAAACCCAACAGCGTCGACCGCGAAGGCGATGGGTAAAAGGTCCGGTTCGATGCCGCCGCGGGACCCGATATCGAGGCACTGAATTGGTACGTCCCGCATCGGCTCGGCGAAGGGCGTGTTTAAAAACAGATTGGTTCTCGGCACGACCTATTGCGTCCTCTGACAAAACAACGGATTCATCCGCGCCGTTGCAACCTCGCGATATAAAACCCATCCATACCGCCTTTTTCCGCGAAATGACTGGGGAATGAGCGAATATCGCCCGCTGGTGTCACCGCGTCAGGCGGCAGCCCGGTCTCTGATATGGCGATCTTCCGCCGCGATAGATCGTCACGCCGCGACAGGAGTTTATCGACGATCCCCGGCCCTTCCTCGGGCTGCAGCGAACAGACGCTGTAAACCAGAACGCCACCCGGCGCCAGCATGTCGGCGGCGGCCGATATAAGCTGTTCCTGAATGTCACATAGCCGGTCAATTTCTTTCTGGTTCTTGTTGCCTGGGATATCGGGGTGGCGCCGGATGGTGCCGGTGGCGCTGCAGGGCGCATCCAGCAGGATCGCCCCGACCGGGGAGGCCGGTCGCCAGGTTGTCGCGTCGGCACTAACGATTTCCGCATCGAGCGCCAGCCGCTGTAAATTTTCGCGCAGCCTTGCCAGCCGGCGGGGTGACCGGTCCACCGCGATAACCTTAAGCCCCGCCGCCGCCAGCTGCGCGGTCTTGCCCCCCGGCGCCGCGCAAAGATCGATGCAGGTAAGTTTCTCTAATTCCCCGCCCAGACCCGACAGCAGGATCCGCGCCGGCATGGACGCCGCCACATCCTGGACCCACCACGCGCCTTCGTCATAGCCGGCCAGGGCCGTGATATCTTTCGATGCGTCGAGCCGCACCGTGTTGCCGGCCAATACCGATCCGCCCAGCTTCTCGGCCCAACACGCCGGGTCGTTCTTGACCGTCAGATCGAGCGGCGGTTCGCGGAGATGGGCAAGGGCGATGCCGCGGCAGGTTTCTTCCCCGTAGGCCGCGCTCCAGCTTTCCCATAACCAGTTCGGGGTATTCAGGCGCGCGGAATCCTGGGCCTCGAACAGCGCGGGCCCTTCGCGGGACAGACGCCGCAGCACCGCATTGACCAGCCCTTTCTGGCCTGGCTGCCGCGATTGCACACACAATCTGACCGCGGTATCGACGACCGCATGCGCTGGTGTTTTCAAAATCACAATCTGCGTGATGCCCAGCCGCAATATGGCCCGCACCGCTGCCGCGCGTTGGGGCAACGGCCGGTCGAGACAATGCTTGATCAGGGTGTCGATTTGGCCCAGATACCTGAGGGTTGAGCTGAGCAGATGACGAACGAAGCCGCGATCGCGGGCCTCCAACTGCCGGTAGGCCTTGCTGTTGGCGATGACATCGTCCAGAGACAACCGCTGGGTCTGTACTTCCTGAAACAGGTTCAGCGCTACTGTCCGCGCCCTTAGTCCATGCGCCGGGAGCCGTGTTTCGTTTGCCGCGTTGGGGGCTTCTGATGACATGGCGCCACCCTAATCGCCAAAGCGCGGGGGTCAAGTAGAGCCGTTGCCGCAGGCCGTCTTTATCCCCAGGGGCCGGTGGGGCCGGAGCCCCACGGACCCGTGACACCGGAACTCCTGGGGGCTGCGGCGCCGGAATCCCAAGGCCCGGCCGAACCGGCCAGTTCCCGCAGGCGCTGAACGCGATTGGCCGTGTTGGGATGGGTCGAAAACAAATTGTCCATCGTCCCGCCATGCAGGGGGTTGATAATGAACATGTGCGCGGTGGCCGGGTTGGCCTCGGCTTCTTCATTGTCGATGGCCATCGCACCGCGCTCCATCCTCTCAAGCGCATTGGCCAGCCACAGCGGGTTTCCGCAAATCTCGGCGCCGCCGGCATCGGCGGCATATTCGCGGGTCCTAGAAATCGCCATTTGAACCAGGGCTGCGGCGAGGGGCGCCAGGATCATGATCAGAATGGTCCCAACAATGCCGAGTGGATTGTTGCGGCTGCTGCCGCCGAAAAAAAATGCGAAATTCGCCAGCATGGACACGGCGCCGGCGATGGTCGCGGTGACGGTCATGATAAGGGTGTCGCGGTTTCGCACATGGGCGAGTTCATGCGCCATCACGCCGGCGATTTCTTCTTTGCTGAGGTACCGCAGCAACCCGGTTGTCGCGGCCACCGCCGCATTCTCCGGATTGCGTCCCGTCGCAAACGCGTTCGGCTGGTCGTTGTCCATGATATAGACCTTGGGCATCGGCAACCCCGCACGCCGCACCAACTGTTGCACGGTGGCGTAATATTCCGGCGCTTCCGCCGGGCCGACTTCGCGGGCGCCGTACATGCGCAGAACCGCCTTGTCGGAATTCCAATAGGCAAAGGCGTTCATCGCCAGCGCAATCAGGAAGGCGATTGCCATGCCCGCTTCCCCGCCAAGCATAAAACCGATGGCGAGGAACAGGCCTGTCATGGCGGCCAGAAGAATGCCGGTGCGGAAGTAGTTCATGGTCTGCAATATTGCCCAATCAAGATCACTGATTTATATGGGATGAGGCGACGGGCGCGACAAGCCTGCCCTGCCACAGAGACTGTGCTATAAGATAACGCCATGTCAGATAAACAATCACCAAAGGCCGGCGACGCCGCGCCAACGCCGGACCCCGCAGCCGTTCAACAGAACGATGCCTCTACACCGTCCTCAAATGCCAATGACCCTGCAAAAGAGGTGGGTGGCCGGGAAGGACCCGACCCGACCCGCTTCGGCGATTGGGAAAAAAACGGCCGCTGTATCGATTTTTGAGGCAGGGGCCCAAGTTTTATCGGCCTACCCGTTCCGCCCCACCACCAGATCGTCCACCACGGCGGGGTCGGCCAGGGTGGATGTGTCGCCCAGATCCGCGAACTCGCTGGCGGCGATCTTGCGTAAAATACGGCGCATGATCTTGCCGGACCGGGTCTTCGGCAGGCCGGGCGCCCACTGGATCGCGTCGGGGCTGGCGATGGGGCCGATTTCCTTGCGCACCCACTGGACCATCTCCTTCTTGAGGGCGTCGCTTGATTCGACCCCCGCCATGAGGGTCACATAGGCGTAGATGCCCTGGCCCTTGATGTCATGGGGGAAACCGACCACCGCCGCTTCGGCGACCTTGGGATGCGCCACCAGGGCGCTTTCGACCTCCGCCGTTCCAATACGGTGGCCGGAAACGTTGAGCACGTCATCGACGCGGCCGGTAATCCAGTAATAACCGTCCTCGTCCCGTCGGCAGCCGTCGCCGGTGAAGTAGTTGCCGGGATAGGTCGAAAAATAGGTTTCGATAAACCGGGCGTGATCGCGGAACACGGTCCGCATCTGGCCGGGCCATGATGCCTTCAGAATCAGATTGCCCGAGGCAGCGCCGTCAAGCTCCTTGCCGTCGGCATCGACCAGGGCCGGCGTGACGCCGAAGAACGGCCGGGTCGCCGATCCCGGTTTCAGGGCGGTGGCGCCGGGCAGCGGCGTGATCATGATGCCGCCGGTTTCGGTCTGCCACCAGGTATCGACGATGGGGCAGCGGCCTTCGCCGACCGAGTTGTAGTACCACAGCCAGGCCTCCGGGTTGATCGGCTCGCCTACCGACCCGAGCAGCCGGATCGATTTTCGGCTGGTCGCCTTGACCGGCCCGTCGCCTTCCCGCATGAGCGCGCGCAACGCGGTGGGTGCGGTGTAGAAAATATTGACCTTGTGCTTGTCGCAGACCCGCCAGAACCGTGACGAATCCGGGTAGGTTGGCACGCCTTCGAACATCAGGGTCGTCGCGCCGTTGGCCAGCGGTCCATAGAGAATGTAGCTGTGGCCGGTAATCCAGCCGACATCCGCCGTGCACCAGTAAATGTCGCCATCGTGGTAATCGAACACGTACTGATGGGTTATGGACGCATAGACCATGTAACCGCCGGTCGTATGCAGCACGCCCTTGGGCTTGCCGGTCGATCCCGACGTATAGAGGATAAACAGCGGGTCTTCCGCGCTCATCTCTTCCGGCGGACAGTCGGCCGAGGCATCGGCCATAAGGTCGTGATACCAGTGATCGCGGCCCGCGACCCAGTTGATGTTACCGCCGGTGCGTTTGACCACGATGCAGTTCTTAATGGAGGGCGCTTTCTCCAGCGCCGCATCGGTGTTTGCCTTGAGCGGAATCGGCCGGCCGCCGCGCACACCCTCATCCGAGGTAATGATCAGATTGGAGTCGCAATCCTCTATACGCTGGGCAATGGAATCCGGCGAGAATCCACCGAAGATGACCGAATGGATAGCGCCGATCCGCGCACAGGCGAGAACCGCCACCGCGATTTCCGGAATCATCGGCAAATAGATGGTGACCCGGTCGCCCTTCTTGATGCCGAGCGATTTCATCGCGTTGGAAAACTTGCACACCTCTTCATAGAGTTCGCGATAGGTGATGTTTTTGCTGTCATCGGGCTCGTCGCCTTCCCAGATGATCGCGGTCTGGTCGCCGCGGGTCGACAGATGCCGGTCCAGGCAATTGGCCGATGCGTTCAGCGTCCCGTCGTAATACCATTTGATATGCACGTCGCCCGGGCCGTAGGAAACATCCTTGATCTGGGTATAGGGCTTGATCCAGTTGATCCGCTTGCCCTGTTCGGCCCAGAAAGTTACCGGATCGTCGACCGACTGCTGGTACATCTCCAGATATGTGTCGTTATCGATCCAGGCGCTCTTGGCGACCGCATCAGGAACCTGGAAAAGCGTATTGTCGGACATTCCTAAAACTCCCTTTTTTAGGCTTCTGGCTTTGGGCGGATTATGGCGGGAGAGGTGGCGTCAAGGCAAGGCGGGTCGCTTGGATCGTCTGATTGTTATTCGTCCAGCATGACATGGCCATCCTCAAGGCGGATTTTGATCGGCGCCAGCCGGCGCCCCTGACACGGACCCCACGTGCAGAGCCCGGACTCTTTTTCAAAGATCGCGCCATGGGTGGCGCACAGGATGTAATCTTTTTCGACGGTGAGGAACGCGTCGGGTTTCCAGTCCAGCGTGGTGCCCTGGTGCGGGCATAAATTCATATAGCCGTAAACTGAATCACCGTCGCGGATCACGAACATCCGCTCTCGTCGTCCGACCCGGATTCCCTTGCCGCCGGGATTTTCGATATCGGACAGGGCGCAAAGCTCCGTGTCCGTGCCCTTGTCTTCAAGAATGGGCGGCTCTTCCATCAGGCCTTGATCCCGGCCATTTTGCACATCACGGTCCATTCCGCTTTGCTGACCGGGACCACCGACAGGCGGGACTGACGCACCAGCGCCAGGTCCTGAAGGGCCGGCTCCTCCTTGACTTGCGCCAGCGTTACCGGGTGCTTGACCGGGTAAAGCGCCTTAATGTCAACCATGCCGAACCTTTCCGACTTGTCGGATGGATCGGGGTAATGCTCCTTGACCACTTCAACCACGCCGACAACCTGCTTCTCATTTACCGAGTGATAGAAAAACCCCTTGTCGCCGATTTTCATGGCCTTCATGTTGTTGTTGGCCTGGTAATTGCGGACCCCATCCCAATGTTCGACACCCTTCTTTACCTGATCGTCCCATGACCAGGCTCCCGGCTCGGATTTAAACAGCCAGTACTGCATCAATATCTCCTACCTCTTTCTTGCCGCCTCGGTACGGAACGGGCGCGCGAGAAGCTCCCTGATCTTGGTATCGACGGTCTCCCCTTTATTGACGATCGAATCGACGGCTTCCACGATCGGCATCTCCACGCCGATCTGCCGCGCGAGGGCAGCGACCGCGGCGGCTGAAAAGACGCCTTCGGCGACGGAGCGGCGGGATGCCATGATTTCTGCAAGCGACTTACCCTGCCCCAGTTCGACACCGAGGGAATAGTTGCGCGACTGTGTGCTGGTACAGGTCAGGGTCAGATCGCCGAGACCCGACAACCCCATCATGGTTTCGGCGCGACCGCCCTTGGCGACGCACAGCCGCGTCATTTCAGCGAGGCCTCGCGTGATGATCGCCGCCCGGGCACTGTCGCCGAATTTCCTTCCCTCGGTTATGCCGCAGGCGATGGCGAGAACATTCTTCACCGCCCCACCGATTTCGGCACCGATAACGTCGTTGGTCAGATAAGGGCGGATCTGAGGCGTGCCGAGGGCCTCCATAAGATCGGCGCCGGTCTGTTCGTCGGTGGTGGCGAGCGTCAATGCGATGGGCAGCCCGGTGGCAACCTCCGCGGCAAAGGTCGGGCCGGACAGTACGCCGATGGGATGACCCGGCAGGGTTTCGGCGACGACTTCGCTCATCAGGGCACAGGTTCCCTGTTCGATGCCCTTGGCGCAGACCACCACGGCGACGCCGCTGGCGATGACCGGCGCCAGGCGGGTGGCAACGCCCCGGAGGAATTGCGCCGGCACCACTAAAAAGACCGCGTCCGCCTCGCCCGCCTCGGCCAGCACCGTCGTTGCCCGGATGGCGGGATTGAGGCTGACGCCCTGCAGATACAGCGGATTGTCATGGTCACGGTTTATGGCGTCGACGACCTCCTGCTCGTGCGCCCAGAGGACAGTTTGGTGCCCCGCGGTCGCAATTGCCTGGGCCAGAGCGGTGCCCCAGGCGCCCGCTCCAAGAATACCGATACAGTCAATGCTCATAATATAACCGCTATCACTCAGCCGACATTTCAGACCGCGACACTACAACAGATCGCCCGATCGCGGCAGGCCGAAAACCATTCATTCGACGTTCTCCTAGCGACGGATAAGGGTAGTTTAGACTGTTCCCTCCCCATCAAAAAGGTTTGATCGCAGCATGTTCGCATGGACCGGCCCAAAAGACCCACCTAGCATGGGCCAATGCAATGGTTGATCATACTCCTTGCGACTCCATGGATTCTGGCGCTGCCTGGCTTGGCGGCCTCGGCCGATCTCATCGCCATACCTGGCGGCTCATTCGTTATGGGCGATTCCGCCGGTGACGCCAACGAGGCGCCGACGCGCGTCACCGTCAAGCCATTCCGTATGATGCGGACGGAAGTGACCAACCAATCTTTCGCAGCCTTCATAAAAGCGGCTGGCTACGTCACCGACCGCGAACGAGCCGGCTGGGGCTGGGTATGGCCGGCGGGGAAGTGGCTCCGGCGCAAAGGCGCCGATTGGCGCCATCCGCATGGGCCGGACGATACCATCAAGGGCCGGGACGATCACCCGGTGGTCCAGGTTTCGGCCAATGACGCCGTAGCCTATTGCCGCTGGCGCGGGCTGCGCTTGCCGACGGAAGCGGAGTGGGAGTTCGCGGCGCGCGGGACGGATGGGCGGCGCTACCCGTGGGGAAATAATCCGCCCAAACAATCGGCGCCCTTTCGAACCAATTTCGGCAGGGTGCGCTGTTGCGGCGCCGATGGGACGGACGGCTATGTGAAAACCGCCCCGGTTGGCCTGTTTCCAGCGGGTAACTCGCCTTTCGGATTACAGGATATGGCCGGGAACGTCTGGGAGTGGACCTCGGATCGATTCCCCGGCCAGCCTCAGGAGAGAGTGATTCGGGGCGGCGGTTGGGGCAATAATCCTTATTGCCTCCGCGTCAGCTACCGTCATGGCAACCGGCCCGAATACGGGCTGGATATGGTCGGCTTCCGGTGCGCGGGAGATGCGCCTAAGCCTTGACCCCGGCAAAGACGGCCTTAGGGGCATCGGGATCGAGGGGCCAGCGCGGCCGTGGGGCAAAATCCAGAGCATCGACAAGCCCGAGCTGTAACCGTTCGATGCCGGCCCAGGCGATCATGGCGCCGTTGTCGGTACACAAAGCCTGCGGTGGCGCAAGAAAGCGCATATCCTGCTCAGCCGCCACCTGTTTGAGCGTCGCGCGCAACAGCGCATTCGCGGCGACACCGCCCGCCACCACAAGACCGCTTCCCCGCGGATGGATTTCGCGGAACGTCTTTATAGCATTGCGCGTTCGGTCCGCGATCACGTCGCTGACCGCGGCCTGAAAAGACGCGCAGATATCGGCGGCATCAGTGGCGGCGACCGGGCCCGGCGGTAAATTCTCAATGGTGCGCCGCACAGCGGTCTTAAGGCCGGAAAATGAAAAATCCGATCCCGGCCGTCCTTTCATGGGCCGCGGCAAGGCGAAGCGTCGCGCATCGCCCGTCTTCCCCGCCCGTTCCACGGCAGGTCCGCCGGGGTACCCGAGTCCCAGCATTTTGGCCGTTTTATCGAACGCCTCACCGACCGCGTCGTCGATGGTCGTGCCGATCCGCCGATAGGCGCCAACCCCTTCGACAATTAAAAGCTGGGTGTGGCCCCCTGATACCAGCAGCAGGAGATACGGAAACGCCAGCGCGTCGGTCAATCTTACCGTCAGCGCATGACCTTCCAGATGATTGATCGCCAGGAAGGGTATATCGCGGGCCGCCGCAATGCCTTTGGCTGTCATGATCCCGACGATCACCCCGCCAATGAGGCCGGGCCCGCCGGTAGCCGCCACGCCGTCCAGGTCGTCAAACCCGATGCCGGCGCGGCGCATGGTCTCCGCGATGATCCCGTCAAGCGCGTCGATGTGCGCGCGCGCGGCAATTTCCGGCACGATGCCGCCATAGGGCGCGTGTTCTTCAAGTTGCGAATAAACGACGTTGGCCAAAATTTGGCGATCGCCGGTCACTATGGCGGCCGCCGTTTCGTCGCAACTGGTTTCAATGCCGAGTATATTCATGTCTTCAGAGTATGGCTTAAAGCAAGGCGGCGGAATGGCCGGGACGATTAATTTCATCTAATGCCTTTTCGTTCGCTCCGCTGCACGTTAAATATCCGAAATGACGGCATCTCTCAGAATCGCCACCCGTGGTAGTCCCCTCGCACTCGTACAGGCAAACGAAACCCGTGATCGTCTTGCCGCGGCTCATCCCGATTTGGCGGCGCCCGGCGCCATAGAGATCACGACCTACCGAACGACGGGGGACCGACAGCAGGTAGGGTCCCTCTCCGACATCGGCGGCAAGGGTCTGTTCACCAAGGAAATAGAAGACGCGCTGCTGGATGGCAGTGCCGATATCGCCGTCCATTCGATGAAAGACGTTCCGACAATCCTGCCGGACGGGCTGGTTATGGCGGCCTACCTGCCGCGGGAAGATCCGCGCGATGCATTTATCGCCCACACGGCGACAGGACTTGCCGATCTTCCCCATGGCGCGACGGTGGGCACGGCGTCGCTGCGCCGCAAGGCGATTTTGTTGAGCGCCCGGCCCGATATAAAGATTGAAGTCCTGCGCGGCAATGTCGAGACGCGGCTAAATAAAATCGAAGCGGGTGAGATGGATGCGACGTTCCTTGCCGCGGCGGGGCTGAAACGGCTGGGGCTTTTTGATCGCGCGCGGTCCGTCCTGTCGCCTGACGATATGCTGCCGGCGGTCTGTCAGGGCGCGATCGGCATTGAATGCCGTGAGGATGACGTAAAAACCAGGTCCTGGCTCGCCGCCATCAACCATACCGACACAGAAACCTGCGTTGCGGCGGAACGGGCTTTTTTAGCCGCTCTGGACGGTTCGTGCCGAACGCCCATCGCGGCTCTCGCGACGATCAACGGGGACATTTTGACACTGCGTGGCCTGATCGTGCGTCCCGACGGCAGTGAAACCCTGGCGGCTCAGCAGGATGGCGGTCTGGCCGACGCAAGCAATATGGGCCGCTTGATGGGTGACGGTTTGCACCGCAGGGCCGGCCCCGGATTTTTTGACGAATAACGAGGACAGCCCCGATGCGCCTCATGCTGACCCGGCCTCGCGCGGACAGCGAACGCCTTGCCACGGAGCTGCGCGCGCGCGGCAACGAGGTGGTTATCGAGCCGATGCTCGAGATCGTCCCCGTGGGACCGCTTCCCCCGCTTGATGGGGTCGCCGCCGTTGTCGTGACCAGTTCCAATGGCATCCGAACGTTTGCCGCCGTTTCCGAACGCCGGGATCTGACTATATATGCAGTAGGTGACGCGACGGCGCTGACGGCCAGGGAGGCCGGCTTCACAAAGGTCGAAAGCGCGCAGGGCGATGCGGCGGCCCTCGGGGCGCTCATTGCCGCGCGGGCGGATCCAGCGGCCGGCGCGCTGCTTCATATCCAGGGGCGCGACGTTACGGGCAATCTGGATGATTCATTGATAGCGAGGGGGTATTCCATCCGCCCGGCCGTCATGTATGAAGCCCGGGCCGCCGACAAATTGTCGATGGAGGCCCGTGAATTTATTGCCGGTCGCCAGATCGATGTCATCCTTTTTTTCTCTCCCCGGACCGCCAGAACCTTTGTTAGGTTGGTCACGGAGGCGGGCCTCGCGGATCGGTGTGAGGCAATGATCGCCCTCTGCCTTTCCGCGGCTGTTGCTAAAGCGGGTTCTGCTTTAATTTGGGGTGGTGTACATATTGCCGTGGCGCCTGACAGGGTGGCGATGTTGCAGCTATGTGACGCGGTACAGGAAAGCGGACGGACGTGACAGATTCTGAAAAAAAGGGCGACTTGCCGGATAAAGACAGCTCAGCGGATAAAGGCGGCTCACTGGATAAGGGCGGCTCACCAGAAAAGAGCAGCGCGCCGTCTACCTTGGAAAAGGCGGTCGCGAAGCGATCGAAGGACCGCGAGGCCGAGACCGAGAAACAGGCGCCGGGGAAAAAAGCCGATGGCGCGGCGGCCGCCGACCCGCCGCGGCGTTCGCTGCGCCCGAAGATCATCGGCGCCCTGTCGCTGCTGTTGGTGCTTGCGATTGCCTATATTGCCCGGCCTGTCTGGATCCCTGCCCTGCCAGGTTGGATGCAAGCTTCTCTGGCGCCCGTCATGGAAGCCGGGGGGGACGCTGATTCCGGCGCACAAATTGCCCGGCTCGCGGCAAAAATTGAACCGCTCGAAAAGGATATTTCAGGACTAAAGGCTGAGTTTGCCGCGCGTCCCGTGGCCGATCCCGCTCGGCTTTTGGCATTGGACGATCTGGTCAGGCAGAATGGCGAACGGCTGGCCGCGCTAAAAACGGAGATCGATACGCTCAGCCAGGGAACGGCCGGCGGCGTTCGCGAAGACGATTTTGCGATCCTATCGAAACGGATTGCCGAACTGGAAACGCGATTGGTCACGCTCGCGGCGCCGCCCGCGGGTACGGCCGCGCCAGACGCCGCGGCAACGGCTGCGGCGGTAAGCGCCCTTGATGCTTTGCGAACTCAGTCGAGTGAGCGAATGGCGGCGCTGGAGCGCGACAATGTAGCCTTGCGCGGCATCGTCGCCCTGCTGGACAAGCGCGTCGGCGCGATCGAACAAAAACCCGCCACGGCTTCGGGGACGACGCGGCGCAATGCGCTCGTGCTCGCCGTCGGTCAGCTACGCGAAGCGGGGCGGGGAACGGCGCCCTTTGCCGCTGCCCTGCAGGCCGTGGAGGCTTTGGCGGAATCCCAGGAAACCCTGGTCAAACCCATAGGCGCGCTGAAACCCCATGCCAAGACGGGTGTCCCCGATCTCATCGCCCTCCGGCTGCATTTCAGCCGTATCGCCGGCCGTATTGCTCATGAATCCTTTGTGCCCAAGGGTGAGGGGTGGATCGACCGGACATTGGGCCGCGTCTCCCGAATTTTCACCTTTCGGCGCACCGGCCCCAACGCCGCAGCGAGCGACGATGAAAACGGCCGCGTCGCGCGCGCCGAACTGCGGCTCGCCGCGGGTGATCTGGAAACCGCCGTCACCATTCTTGAAGGGCTGCAAGAACCCGGCTTGACCTATGCGGGCCCCTGGTTGAAGGAAGCGCGGGCCCGGCTGGATGTCGACGGGGCTATCAAGATCCTGTTTTCCGAAGCGCTGGCGCGCGCCCAGGCGACCGGCGATGGCAAGGGCGCGCCGGGCGGATGATCAGAACCACCTTCTTTATCGCCGCCGCGGCGCTTGTCGTCGCTGGAGCACTCTGGCTCGCCGGCAGGTCCGGCGATGTGACCCTGTCAGGCGACGGTTGGCAGATGGGCGTTCCGCTGCCGGTTTTTGTCTTCGGCGTGCTGATCGTTGCCGTCATTGCGGCGCTTGGTTATCGGTTCTGGCGCAGCGTGAGACGGGCGCCGGCGGCGGCCCGGGCCTATGTGCAGCGTCGCGACCGGGAAAAGGGCTACAAGGCCCTGACCCAGGGTATGGTGGCGGTCGCGGCCGGCGATGCCCAGGAAGCGGCCCGCCAGGCGAAACGCGCCACGTCCCTGCTCGCCGAACCGCCGCTGACCATGCTGCTGTCGGCGCAGGCGGCGCAGCTCAATGGCGACGAAAACGCGGCCAATCTCTACTTTACCGCCATGCTGGACCGTGAAGAGACCGCTTTTCTGGGGCTCCGCGGGCTTCTCATGCAGGCCCAGCGCGAAGGCCACGATGCCCTGGCGCTGGCGTTTACCCGCCGCGCGCATGCCCTGCAGCCCAAGACGCCGTGGGTCCTGACCACGCTTCTCGATCTGGAGGTCGCGGGGCGTCACTGGCGTGAGGCGATCGAAGCGGTCGATCAGGCCGCAAAGCGCAAGGCGATCGAGCCGGACAAGGCGCGGCGTATTAAGGCTACCCTGATGCTGGCCTGCAGCCAGGAGGCGGAGGATGCCGGGGACAGCGAGGAAGCGCTGGCCCATGCCCGTAAGGCGCATGCTCTGGCGCCGGATTTTCTGGCGGCCAGCATCCGGTTGGCGACCCTGTCGGCGGAAGCCGATAAGAAGCGGGCCGCGATCAAAATCATTGAGGACGCCTGGTCGAAAACCCCGCATCCCGCCCTTGCCGCGCTCTATGGACGGCTCGATGACGAGAAGGACCCGTTGAAGATGGTCAAGCGGTTCGAAAAGCTTTGCGGCACCAACCGCGACCATCCGGAAAGCCATATTGCGCTGGCCGAAGCATTGCTCAAGGCCAAGATTTGGGGCGCCGCCCGGTCGCATCTCGATACCGCCGGCGGCGCGGCGCCTTCGGCCCGCATCTGCCGTCTGATGGCGTCCCTCGAAGAAAGCGAACATGGCGATATGGCGGCGGTGCGCGCCTGGCTTCTGCGCGCCACCTTCGCCGATCCCGATCCGGCCTGGATCTGTTCCGGCTGCGGGTCGCCGGCGGACAGCTGGGCGCCGATATGTTCGCACTGCGGCGCGCTCGGCACGCTTGACTGGAAGACACCGGCGCGCGCCGCCGCGCTCGAATATTCCGGGACCGGTCTGTTGCCACCGGCGGATTTCGGTGGTGATTTCGGTGGGGGATCCGATGCCGCGCTGCCGGTGATCATGGCGCCATCGGCGGGGCAGGAGCCCCTGCCGCCGACGCTGCCCCCCGATCGCTTTGGCGATGAGGGCGCGACGCTCGATCATGAGCCTGGCGATAAGCCGTCCCGGACCGGCCCAAATCCATAATGTTGACGGCGACGCCTAAGCGGGGGTAAGTACCCGGTAACCAGCCTATGGCATTGTACCAATCGTCCATTTCCTGGCCGGGCCGCCTTAGCTCAGTTGGTAGAGCATCGCATTCGTAATGCGGGGGTCGTCAGTTCAAGTCTGACAGGCGGCACCATTCTTTTCAATGGTTTAGCTGTTTATGCCGCAGGGCTATACGTGCCAAATGTGTAATTCCTGTGAAAACATGTCAGGAACGTCGGTGTTTTCTCGCTGAATTTTGTTCGTGGTCTGTTTTCGTTTTTTCCATTTTCTCCAGGGCATCGTCAACGCGTGATTCACGGGCATGGGTGTAGCGAAACACCATTTCCTCGCTCTTGTGTCCGGAGAAGCTTTGTATCGTCCTGGCGTCAGCGCCAGTTTCAGACATGTTGGTTATGGCCGTGTGGCGCATGGTATGAGGAGTAATTCTTGTCGGGTCTAAATTCGTTCGGACGACGCAACGCTTGAATGCCTTCTTCATGCTATCTATTCGCCCCGACTCTGAAGCCGGGTTCGGAAATATCCATCCATCCTGATCGGCAGCCATTCCGCGTTCGCGAATAAGGATATCCGTGATTTCACGTGTTAGCGGTTGATCGCGACGTTCACCACCTTTTACCCGGACCCGCAATCTGCGGCGTGTTGGGTCGAGGTATTCAAAACGGGCAGACAATATCTCGCTATGGCGCAATGACGTGGCCAACCCAATCTTGATGAACAGCCAGATGTGTGAATTGCTGTCTTTTAGCGCAGCATCTAACAGCGCAGTTTCATCCGCCGGGCTGAGGACGAACTCACGCCGGTTCTTCAATCGGCCAATGGCCACCATTGGGAAAGGGGCGGGGATAATGCCCGCGTCGTGCAGTTGTCTGCCCATGTGGCGGTAAGTTGCCAATACGCGGACGATACCACCCTCGGCCATATCCTTTCGCCTAAGCTCGGTTCGGAATTTCTCAACTGTGAACTTGGTAATGCGTTCGGTCTGCATATTGCCAAAGTACGGCTTTAGGTGAAGTTTTAGGTGCCTTCTTTTCGATTCAAGGTCGCGTCCATCCACCTCTTCTTGCTGCTTGATGTAAACATCGGCAGCGCGGCTGAAGGTGAGTGGTATTTTCCGGCCCTTCGGCAATGAGAGGCGTTCCTCGCGGGCTTCTGTGCGCTTTGCCTCAATAAAGTCTTCCGCCTGGGTGCGGGTAACGCCTTCGCTCTCCCGTCCGATCACACGGTGAATACGTTGGCCATCCACCATAACGTTGACGCTGTAGTGAATGTTGCCGTCAGTTAACCGCTCTGCCGATATGCCGTGCTCGGTGATTCGTTCGCCTGGCTTTAAGCGGCGAATGGAAGATCGGGTAAGATGCGTGAACCGACCGGCCATTATTGATTAGCCCCCCCCAATCAAATCATCTGGGGTCACGCCGAGTTTTTTTAATTCTTGTCGAAGGACTGCAATTTTGATCTTACTAACTTCCAGTTCCGCTACTTGCCGCCCTAATGTTTCTGCGTTTTCCCTAGCTGCTTTCAGCAATAGCGGTGATGACATTTGTTTCTGGTCATCTGGTATAAATTCGTCAAAAAGCTGGTTCGCGGCTTCCTTTAAAGCCATCCAACCTTCCTTATCCTCATAAACGGGCCTCTCCCTGACCTGCTCTATTCTGGCCCCTGCTGAAGCAATGACCTGGAGAAATCGATAAATAATTTTGCCGCCAAAAGAGTCGCAAACAAATTCGGTTACGGATTTGCGATTTTCGTCTTCCTCAAAGGTGCGATCAAGTCGCCGTTCCACTTCCTGAGTTAGCGAAAGACCGGTAGCTGAAGCTGATTCCTCCAGCTTCTTGCGAATCGCAGGGGTCGGTCGAAAGCCCATCGTGGAACGTTTTCGTTTTTCCGGTGGAAGCGGGGGGCGGCCCAATCTCTTGTTTTCCAGAACTTTTCCTAGTTTAGACATTCCCAAATCGTCCCTATTTTTCTGATGCTGTATATCACAACAGTTTATTCTTGCAAAGCCTAAAACGTTCCCTCATTATCTGTTGCAGTATATTGCATCATTTAAGAGGTTAGAAATGACGGTTACGAATTTCGGTGAAGATTTGGTTCGCGTCCGCGTACTTCCTGACGGGCGCATGACACGACGTGATGCCGCTTTGTATATCGGTATCGCCCCAAAAACTGTCGCTATGTGGGATCTGGAAGATCCCAACAAACTTGCCGGCGTGAAAGTCGGCGGAAGGCGGTTCTACTACAAGGATCGGCTGGACGCCTTCATCGCAAGCGGAGGGCCGCGTGATGGCAGATGACACCAGCACGGATTACCTTGCTGGCGAAATCCAGAAAAACAGCCGCGAGAGCATCCGTGTCGGCCTGACCAACTTCAAGGGCCACGACCTAGCGTTCGCCCGCGTCTTCGCCGAGCATCGCGAAACCGGGGAAATGACACCGACCAAGAGCGGCGTCACGTTCCGGGTCGATCGGTTGGCTGAACTGATAGCCGTGCTACAGAAAGCCCAGGCAGAGGCACAGAGGCGTGGGCTGGCGACGGAGCTGGCCGATGAGTGATTTATCAGGCCTGCCTGTTAAACGCCGCCGACGCACACGAGAACAGATTGAGCAACTTCAGCGCCAAATCCATGATGTCCTGTTCGAGGACAACCCGCAGAGCATTCGCCACGTCTTTTACCGGATGACCAACCCGCGCCTTGAAGAGCCGGTCGATAAATCCGATCACGGATATGCGCAAGTTCAGCAGCAAATAACGAAAATGCGGCGGGCCGGGACGTTACCCTATGGTTGGATCACCGATGCCACCCGACGCGGATACCACGTCAACACCTATCGGGGCGCATCCGATTTCCTGGCAAGCATGGCCGGCCTATACCGTGCCGATCTATGGCAATTCGCGGATCATTATGTCGAGGTCTGGTGCGAATCCAGATCCATTGCCGGAGTTATCGAGAGGGAATGTCGTGACCTCGCGGTAAGCCTCTATCCCGCCGGAGGCTTCTCGTCCCTGACGCTAGCTTTTCAGGCAGCCGAATACATCAATGAAGTTGCCAAAGAGGTTCCAGCCGAAATTATCTATATCGGTGATTACGACCCAGCGGGCGTGCTTATCGATCGATCGATCGAGCGGGAGCTTCGCCAACACCTTGATGACGACGTTGACCTCAATTTTCATCGCCTGGCCATCAACAAGGATCAGGTAATTGAACACGACCTGCCAACCAAACCCCGAAAAGCCGGCGACAAACGCGCCCTCCATATAACCGAAACTGTTGAAGCCGAGGCCATGCCCGCTGGTGTAATGCACCAACTGCTTCGCGAAACCATCGAATCATTTCTGCCTCGAGACGCGCTAGCCATAACCGAGGCCGCTGAGCAAAGCGAAAAATTGGTCATACGCGGCCTGGCTCAATCATTGGCGGAGATCGGGTAATGACCGGCAGTTTCGGCAAACCGAATGCAACGGGCCGCAGCTCGGGCATGCTCTCGGGGAAGGCCCGCAAGATGCGCTCTCCGCCTGAGGGCGAGCCCTGGGTGTGGATTATGAGGGCCTTCGGCGCAATCCGCCGCTCGCTCCCATCATTCGAGATGCTGAATCCCAGGAAGGACCGCT
>JAQBTY010000030.1 GCA_027624735.1 Pseudomonadota bacterium
GGCGGAACACTAGTTTGCATTAGCCCGACACCACGGCCTCCGATTAATGTGACAAAGCCGCGCCGCAGACTATAATTCTTCAATAATTCAGCTGGAGGACACATCATCGCGATGGAAAAAGAAGGTTTAACCGCGCGCGTATCCAAAGATGGCCTCGACGTCGCCAAAATCCTCTACGACTTCATTGAAACCGAGGCCCTACCAGGCACCGGGTTGACGTCCGACGCGTTCTGGAGCGGTCTGTTCGGCATCGTCAGGGACCTTGCCCCACGCAATCGCGCGCTGCTCGCAATCCGCGAAGACATGCAGGCTAAAATTGACGCCTGGCACCTTGAACACCGGGGCAAGCCGGACGATGCGGCCGTCTACAAGGCATTCCTTAAGGAGATTGGCTATCTGGTTGCCGAAGGTTCCGACTTCACCATTGAAACCAAAAACGTTGATCCGGAAATCGCAACCATCGCCGGCCCTCAACTGGTCGTGCCCGTCACCAATGCCCGCTACGCCCTCAACGCCGCAAACGCGCGCTGGGGTTCGCTCTACGACGCCCTCTACGGCACCGACGTCATAGAGGAGGACGGCGGCGCCACCCGCACTGGCGGCTACAATCCCGTCCGCGGCGCAAGGGTCATCTCCTATGCCCGGACGGTCCTCGATCAAGTCGCGCCGCTCGCGGCTGGCTCGCATTCCGATTCCGAAGGCTATTCGATCGAAAACGGCACACTGCTCGTGACCTTGAAGGACGGATCTCGCGCAACCTTGAATCAACAGGACAACCTGGCCGGCTACCGTGGCGAACCCGCGATACCATCCGCCCTCCTGTTCGTTCACAATAACCTTCACGTTGAACTCACCATCGATCGCGCCCACCCGATCGGCAAAACTGATCCGGCAGGGATTGCTGACGTCCTGATGGAAGTTGCTGTCAGCACTATCCAGGATCTGGAAGATTCAATCGCCGCCGTCGACGCCGCCGACAAAGTCGCCGCCTACCGCAACTGGCTGGGCCTGATGAATGGTACGCTGGAGGACACTTTCCTCAAAGGCGGCCAGAATCTAACGCGTCGCTTGAATCCGGACCGGGATTACGCCACCACCGACGGCCGCACACTGACCTTGCCCGGTCGCAGCCTCATGCTGATTCGCAACGTCGGCCACCTCATGACCACCGACGCCGTGCTCGACGGCGACGGCAAGGAGATCCCCGAAGGCATACTGGACGCCCTGGTCACATCGCTCATCGCAATACACGACCTCAAGGCCGCAACCGGCTTCACGAACAGCCGCCACCGCTCTATCTACATCGTCAAGCCGAAGATGCACGGCCCTGACGAGGTTGCCTTCGCCAACACGCTATTCGAGCGCACGGAGGATGCCCTTGGCTTGCCTCGCGATACCATTAAGATGGGCATCATGGACGAGGAACGGCGTACCACCGTCAACCTCAAGGAATGCATCCGCGCCGCCAAAACCCGGGTCTGCTTCATCAACACTGGCTTCCTGGACCGTACCGGTGACGAGATCCACACGTCGATGGAAGCCGGCGCGATGATCCGCAAGGCCGACATGCGCACCACCCCCTGGATCAAGGCGTATGAGGACTGGAACGTCGATGTGGGGCTGGAGGCTGGCCTCCCTGGCCGCGCCCAGATCGGCAAGGGCATGTGGGCCATGCCCGACCTGATGGGCGAGATGCTGCGTCAGAAGATCGGCCACCCACAGGCCGGCGCCAACACCGCGTGGGTTCCCTCGCCGACCGCTGCCGTACTGCACGCACTGCACTATCACCAGGTCGAGGTCGCATCCCGCCAGCATGATCTTAAGTCACGCGGCCGCGCGAGCCTCGGCGACATCCTGACGATCCCGGTCGCCGACCGCGTCAACTGGAGCCCGGAAGAGATCCAGCATGAACTCGACAACAACGCGCAGGGCATTCTCGGCTACGTCGTGCGGTGGGTCGATCAGGGCGTCGGCTGCTCCAAGGTACCGGACATTAATGACATCGGCCTGATGGAGGACCGAGCCACCTTGCGCATTTCCAGCCAGCATATCGCCAACTGGCTTCACCATGGCGTCTGCTCCGAGGCCCAGGTGCGCGCGACGCTCGCGCGCATGGCGGCCATCGTCGACAAGCAAAACGCGGGTGATTCCAGCTATCGTCCAATGGCCCCCGACCTATACGGCTCGATTGCTTTTAAGGCCGCCAGCGACCTCGTTTTCAAGGGCCGGGCGCAGCCCTCCGGTTACACCGAACCCATCTTGCACACCCGTCGCCGCGAAATGAAAGCCAAGCAGGCTGGCTAGGCCGCGGGCAGGCATTTTCATGGCGCGTCCTGCCGCCGGCGCGCCGCTTCGATTAAGTGCCATACATTGAGGGGCGACAATGGCAGCGTTTTTGGCTCTACCCCCAGGGACGTCAGCGCGGATGCCACGGCATTGGCCATAAGCCCGCCCATGGGAAGCACCCCGCCCTCACCGGCGCCCTTGACGCCCAGCGGATTGATGGGCGAAGGCTTCTCCTCAAGCATGATGGCGCGGATATTGGGAAAGTCGGGCGCCGACGGCAACAGATACTCCGCCAATGATCCGCTCACCACCTGGGCGTCGTCGTCATAGACAAGGTGTTCAAGGAACGCCCCGCCAAGCCCCTGCACGATGCCGCCGATGGCCTGTCCCTTCAGCGTCAGCGGGTTGACGATCCGGCCGGCATCCTCGACCAGTAAAAGGTCAATCAAGTCAACTTGTCCCGTATGTGGATCCACCGTGATGTGCGCGGCGGCGGAACCGTAGGCGTAGGTGTGCCTGTGATTGTGAAAGGTCTCCTCGACCGCCGGTACGTCGCCTGCGAGGTCGCCAAGCGTCACGGACTCACCCGTCGTGGCGGTCACCAGACCATCCACGATTTCAATCGAGTCCGTTGCACAGCCGAACCGTTTCGCGGCCGCGGCGCGGATATGGTCGCGCAATGTCTCCACGGCCAGCAATATGGCGGAGCCGCCCATCACCGTGGAACGGGAATGATAGGATCCGAAGCCTTCGCTTACATAGGCGGTCGACCCATGGAACAGCCGTATCCGCTCCATTGGCAATTCCAGAGCGTCCGCGGCAATTTGCGTTAAGACCGTCAGCACGCCTTGGCCGACCGCCGTCGACCCGACATAGACGGAAACTACCCCGTCAGCCTCGAGAACCAGCTTTGCGTTTTCTCTCGGACCGGCGCCGCCCCCTTCGACAAAGCACCCGATGGCGACGCCGTGGTAGAGCCCGTCGATCATCTGTCCGCGCAGCTTTTCTTTTTCCTTCCAGCCGAACTCTTCCAGACAACGATCGAGAATCATCAAATTATCGCCGCTATCGAGCTCCTCCTCCACCGGCACCGGGTGGATATTGGCGAGCCGATAGGGCATCTCCGCCTCGCGCACCAGATTGCGGCGTCGGAATTCCACCGGATCGATGCCAAGATCCTTGGCGGCGATATCGAAAAACCGTTCACGAAAAAAATCGGTCTCGAAACGCCCAGGCCCACGATAGGTGCCGATCGGCGCCTTGTTCGTCAGCATCACGTGCGATTTCAACTCGATATTGGGAATGCGGTAAGGCCCCGACATGAACTGCGCCACGTTGCGCGGACTGATCGTTCCGTTGGTGCGGTAATAAGCGCCGGCGTCGACCCAGATGTCGCCCCGCAGCCCGAGGATCGTGCCGTCGCTGGCACAGGCGATCTCAATGTCGCAATCCATTTCGCGGGCATGCCCCGTTGTCAGCAGATGCTCGCGCCGATCTTCTATCCATTTCACCGGGCGTCCGGCATGGCGGGCGGCAAAGGGAATGAGGAAATCTTCCGCGAAAAATTCTCCGCGGGCGCCAAATCCGCCACCGACGTCATTCTCAATCATGTCGATCGATGCCTCCGGCAGGCCGATCATCGAGGCCAGTATTCTTCGGTTGGCGAACGGCACCTTGGCGGCGCCATGGACCGTAAGGCGTTCCGAGGCTGAATCCCATTCGGCAAGGACACCGCGCGACTCCATCGGCAACGCCAAGTGGCGCTGTGTGGCGAAGCGTTCGCGCCGGACATAGTCGGCTGAGGCGAAGGCGGCATCGGCCTCCCCCTTCGACGCGGTGTAGGTAATGGCCTTGTTGCTGCGCCACTCTTCAAACAGCAGCGATCCGCCTGCCAGGGCATCGTGACGATTGGACACCGCCTTCAAGGGCTCGATCTCGACGACGATAGCTGCCAGCGCGTCCTCGCCAATGGCGGCGCTGTCTGCAAGGATGACAGCCAGCGCTTCTCCCACATAACGAACCTTCGACCGCGCCATAACCGGTTGCGCGAACGATTCCAACTCGACCATCGGCATCAGCCGCAGCGGAACGCAGGGAACCTTATCGCCCAAATCGGCAGCGGTTATCACCGCATGTACCCCCTTCATCGACACCGCCGCGGCGGTGTCGATCGACTTGATGCGGCCATGCGCCAACGGGCTGCGCAGAATGACCGCGTGGAGCATGTCCTTGAGTTTAATATCGTCGACGAACCGGCCGCGGCCGGGAAGCAGTCGCAAATCTTCCAGACGCTTGACGGGGCTGCCGACGTAAGCGTTCCGGACGGGCTTAGGGTCAAATGTCATCAGCGTATCATCGTCATATTGGACCTTGGGGTAAGACAGTTTCTATCTACCAGAGTCGATGTTATGCGGGCATGGCCTTTTCATGCAAACCGGAAAGGCCATGCTCGGTTCCCTCCCTACTCGAATAACTGATCTTCAACCCGCTGCCGCACAGAAGGCGGTGCATCGACAGGGCTGATGCAGGCGGCGGTTCGGCGCAGGCCGGTTTTGTCTGACCCCGCCCTTGTTGACTATCAGGAAATAAGCGCGGATATTTTCCATTGTAGTGTAAGCACGAGAAAAAAAGTGTGGCGCTCAAATATAACGGGACAGTCAAAATAACAGGCAAAATAACAGGCAAAATAACAGGCAAAATAACAGGCAAAATAACAGGCAAAATAACAGGGAAGGTGGTTTCATGATGGATCGTGTTGTGTATGGAAAATTGCGCTTGGCGATAACAGGCGCGCTAAGTGGTTTGGCGATTTTGGCCGGCATCACCGGGGCGGCGGCCAGAAGTTTCGATGTCGCGGTTTTTTATACCGAACAGAGCGCCCGCACCCCGGCCTACAAATACTGGGTCAAGGAGATTGAAAAACGGACCGAGGGGCGGGTGACGTTCCGGTCGTTTTACGCCGGCTCTCTGCTGAAAGTGAATGAGACCTTCAAGGCGGTCCGTTCCGGCGCCGTACCGATTGGCACGACCTCCGCCGCCTCGGTATCCGGCCAGATGCCCGAATTGTCGTATATAGAAGCCATGGCGGGCATGCCCAATACCGCCGCCGGCTTCATCCAGGCCGCCAAGCCGTTACACAGCGCGATGGATAAATTGTTCCGCAAGCGCGGACTGCGTCTGCTGTTCACCCAGCCGTCCTTTGGAACCGTCGTTGTCTGCCGCGACAAGTTCATGAAAACCCCGGCCGACTGGAAGGGCACCAAGGTCCGCGGCGCCGGCCGTTGGCAGGTCAAGCAACTGATCGCGCTCGGCGCTGGTGCGGTGGCGCTCGATCCGGCGGAGCAATATCTCGGGCTGCAGCAGGGCACCATCGATTGCGCGCTGTCGGTTAACTGGCTGGCGCTCAGTCTCAAACTGCATGAGGTCGCGCCAAAGATCACGGAACTGCGCGTCCCGGTGAATATCTCGCTCTATCTCGCCAACGCCAAGTCATGGAACAAAGTGTCCAAGAGCGACCAGAAGATCGTCGATGAGGTGTCGTGGGAAGCCACCAAGATGTCCGCGAATTCGCTTGAGTCGTCGATGGGTAAGTCGCGGGCCTTGATGATCAAGCAGGGGGCGAGCGTCTATACGATCTCCGACTCGGAAAAACGCATGTTCCTCGACAAGATCAAGCCGGTGTTCGGCCAGATGGACAAGGCCAGCGGACCTGGCGGCAAGGAAATCCGGACCATCCTTGAGAAGTACTGGTGAAGGGCGCTGGCAGGATTGTAAAGTAGGCGGCCAGCGCCAATGACGCAGGATGCTGATTGGCTGAGAACTCTTAGTGTGCCGGTGCGCGCGGTGAACCGTCTGTTCACCGCGTGCGGCGGCCTGCTCGTGATCTTCATTCTGTGCTCTATCCTGTACGACGTGGTGATGCGCTACGTCTTCAATGCGCCCACCATCTGGGTTCTTGATTTTGCGTCGTTCGCGCTCAGCCACCTGTTTTTTTTGGCGCTGGCCCCGGCGCTCGACAGCGGTTTTCATGTCAGTGTCGATTTTTTCGTTCAACGGTTCGGTGCGGTGTTTCGGCGCCGGGCGGCGGTACTTGCCTCGCTGCTGGGAATCATCTTCGCCGCCATTTTCTTCTATGAACTCCTCGACGCGACGATCGAGGAATTCGCCGAAAACAACCTGACCCCGACCGCCGTTCCGATCGCGGTCAGATGGGTTTACCTGGTGGGGCCGGTCGGTGGGTTTCAAATGCTGCTGACAGGCTTCGTTCTCGCCGTTGAGTCGATGCGCGGCATTGCCATGTCGACGCCGGCTGACGGCGGCGTGGTTGAACCATGATGACGGTGTAATAAAGACAATGGAAGCCCTGGCCGGATTAGGCATCTTTATCGCCGCCCTGCTCGCGCTGCTGGCCACCGGCCTGCCGGTATCCTTCGCGACCGGCCTTATCGCGATCGTGGGGACGGCGCTGTTTCTGTCGCCCGACGCGATCAGCCAGCTTGCGACGCTTTCCTTCAGCCAGTCGAGTCATTTCGTGCTCACCGTGGTGCCGCTCTTCATCCTGATGGGAGAGGCGCTGGCGGCCACGGGTATCGGCCGCGATCTGTTTCATGCCGCGCAGCTTTGGCTGCGCCGGATACCCGGGGCGCTTGCCGTCTCGACGGTCTTCGCCTGCACCGGATTTGCCGCCGTTTGCGGGTCCAGCGCGGTGACCGCGGCGACCATTGGCGCCATGTCCGTACCCGAAATGATGAAGCGCGGATACGACAGGCGGCTCGCCGTCGGCTCGGCCGCCGCCGGGGGCACGCTTGGTATCCTGATCCCGCCGAGCGTTGTCATGATCGTCTACGGCGTCCTGACCGAGACATCGATCGGCGATCTGTTCATTGCAGGGTTGCTGCCGGGGTTGATGTTGTCTGGCATGTTGTCGGCAACCATTATCCTGTTGGTGCTGCGCCGCCCGTCGATGGCGCCGGCGGTCACGGAGCCGTCGTCACTGGCCGAGCGGATGCGCTCGCTCAAGGTCGTCGGCCCGGTTATGGCGCTCGCCTCGCTGGTGCTTGGTTCCATCTATCTGGGAATCGCGACGCCGACCGAGGCGGGCGCGGTCGGCGCCGCGGGCGCCTTGTTAATTGCCGTTCTCGGTGGCGATCTGCGCTGGCCTGTCTTCACCGGCATTCTTGCCAAGACCGTGAAGACGACGGCCATGTTCATGCTGCTGCTGATCAGCGGCTTTTTTGCTTCTTTCATGTTGGCGCGCCTTGGTATTCCGCAGGGCATGGCCGATCTTCTGCTGGGGCTGGACGTGCCGGGCTGGATGCTGATCGTGCTGATCATGTTGCTCATGGTGCTGATGGGCATGTTCATGGATGCCCTCAGCGTGGTGGTCATCATGGTGCCGATCTTTTTTCCGACGATCCTGAAGCTCGGCTACGACCCGGTGTGGTTTGGAATCATCGTCACGATCAATGTGGAGATCGCCGCCATCTCGCCGCCCATTGGCTTCAATTTGTTCGTGTTGCGCTCCATTGTACCGGGCATCGATTATGAAGACGTGGTGCGCGGATCGTTGATCTTCATCATTCCCCTGTTAGTGGGAATTTTGGCTCTGATCATGTTTCCCGAGATAGCCCTTTTCCTGCCCAGGCAGGCTCACTGAGAATCCTAACCGATCTCGGATTGCGGTCCCCCAACGGAAGTCTTCTGCTTGTCGCGGGCGTCTGATCAGTCATATTGTTGTCGTCTGAACCAATTTCAGACATTATCGGGGCTCTTACCGCCTCTGTCGGTCCTGGTGCTGCTTTACGCGTCATATTGGCGGTCCACAGGCCCATTTGAGAAAGCGCTGTCATGCATATCATCGATTCCCATTTTCATTGGTGGCCCCGGTCCATTTGGGAGCAGCTGTGCAAGCGCAAGGGATATCCCCGCGCTGAACCTGACGGCAAGGGCGGGTACCGATATCTGCGCCAGGAGAAGGGCAGCGACTATGTCTTGAATGTCTGGCCGGCGTGGTTCGATCTGGATGAACAGCTCGCCCATATGGACGGGCTCGGCCACGAAGTGGATGTGGTCTGCTCCATCGGCCCGTTTTCGGTGTGTTTTTCAGAGCTGC
This sequence comes from Pseudomonadota bacterium, assembly GCA_027624735.1. Classification (GTDB taxonomy): domain Bacteria; phylum Pseudomonadota; class Alphaproteobacteria; order MPNO01; family UBA2964; genus JAQBTY01. Next base: position 8,399 of record JAQBTY010000030.1, read on the forward strand.
CCAAAGAAGAAGGCAAGGACTATGCCATCGCGTGGAACGAGGAAATGGCGGGGGCGCAGAAGAAATATCCCGGCCGCGTCTGGGCCAGCGCGGGTGTGCCGCTGCAGGATACCGCCATGGCGATCGAGGTCCTCGACGATGCGGTCAATCGTCTGGGTCTGATGGGTGTCAATCTGCCGGGCAGTATCGGGGCGGATCCCAGGATAGATACCGAACGGCTCGAACCGTTTTACGACCATGTCGAAAAGCTCGGCCTTCCCCTGTTTCTGCATCCCACGGATGCGGTGTTCGCCGATGCGCTCGACGGCTATGACGGGGCCCTTTTCCTCAGCCTCGGCCGGGTTGTGGAGGTTAGCGTCGCGGCGATGCGGCTGGTGTTCTCCGGCATCATGGAACGCCATCCCGATCTAAAACTGGTCATGTCCCACACCGGCGGCACTCTGCCTTACCAGTCCGGCCGCATGGACAAGAACGGTAAGAAGGCAAAGCTGCCGCAAGAGCCCAGCACTTACCTCAAGCGCATGTACAGCGATACGGTGTCACCGCACATGGAAGGGATAAAATTCGCCATCGAGTATTATGGTGTCGATCACGTCATGTACGGCAGCGACTACCCGTGCTGGATGCCAACCGACGCACTCAGGCTGCTCTCCGAAGTGGGCCTGTCGGAAGAGGATCAGCAGAAAATCCTGTATGGCAATGCGCGGCGTATTCTTGGTCTTCGTGATCCTGAAAAGCCGGCGGTTCGCCAGGACACCCCAGTGGCGGTCCCCGCCTGATCCACATAGGCCTCCTGTCCCAACCCTCGGAAATTAGTCCCGTCCTGCCGGGCGACCGTGCCGACGGCCTGTGTTAGGGTCGCCGAAATTCGTGGCGTGACCTTCGCGTAGAGCGGATCATGGGGGAGGTGGGATTGGAGCCGCAGAAATCGTTTGGCAGCCGCTTTCGGCCGTTGCAGGGGCTGGCGAAACTATTTCACGACGGGCTGTTGCTTTCGCTCGCGATCCTCGGCGCTGTCTGGTCGCTTGAAATTCACAGCGATCTCGGGATCGTCATTTTCAAGGAACAATTTCTCGCGCTGATCTTTATGATCGGCATGACGGCCGTCTTTCTGTCCGTACCAGCGCAGTCGGGAGACCAGAATGCCCGGACGCCCTGGTACGATTTGGTTCTGGCGGCCCTGTCGATCGGGGTTAGCGGGTTTGTTCTGTTCCACTACCATGTGATCAGGGATGACCTTGGCCTATTATCACCGGAACGTTCTATCCTGGGGACAATCGCGGTGCTGCTGGTTCTGGAGGCAACCCGGCGGATCGCCGGCTGGGCGCTGGTCGTGCTGGCGGTTGTCCTCATTCTCTATGCCAGGTTCTCCAATTATTTCCCCGGATTTCTGAATATGCCAGCGACCGGCTGGGATCGGCTCAGCGTCTATATGTTTCTCGACAACAATGCGTTGTTCGGGTTTCCCATGACCATTACCGCCAGCATTATCATCGCCTTCATTCTGTTTGGCCGCATGCTGTACGTGGTGAATGGCGACAAGGTCCTGACCGAGTTCGCCATGGCCGCGATGGGCCGCTACCGGGGTGGGCCGGCGAAAGTCGCCGTCCTGGCATCGAGCTTTTTCGGCACCATATCGGGCAGCGCGGTAGCCAATGTCCTGATGGACGGGCCCATCACGATCCCGATGATGCGCAAAAGCGGCTATCAGGGCCACGTCGCCGCAGCCATCGAGGCAGTGGCCTCCACAGGCGGGCAGATCATGCCGCCGGTGATGGGGATTACGGCCTTTATCATGGCGGAATTCATGAGTGTCCCCTATGGCGAGGTGGTCCTAGCCGCCCTGTTACCTGCCGCGCTCTACTATATCGCCCTGTTCATGATGGTCGATCTCGAGGCGGCCAAATCGAAACTCACCGGTCTACCGCGGATCGATCTCCCACAATTTAGATCCATTGTCGGACGGGCTTGGGTCTTCGTCATACCCATTTTCGTGTTGCTGTGGACTTTAATGGCAGAGCGCTGGCAACCCGGAAAATCGGCGATGACGGCGGCAATCGTTACTGTCTTCGTCGGTCTTCTCCATCCTGAAACCCGCCCCAATTTGAGACGTCTGATCCAGGAACTGCTTGAGACCGGCCGCATCATCCTCGATCTCCTGGTCATTACCGCCGCGGCCGGGCTGATTATCGGGTTGCTGCAGCTTTCAGGGCTTGCGTTCAACATTTCATTGCTGTTGACCGAAGCGGCCGGCGGCAGCCTGTTATTCCTTCTGCTCATGACCGGACTCGTCTGTATCGTTCTCGGCATGGGGATGCCGTCCGCCGTGATTTACATTGTCCTGTCGGTCATTGCCGCACCGGCCCTGATCGAGGCGGGTGTGGTCAAGATGTCCGCCCATATGTTCCTGTTTTATTTCGGTATGCTGTCGATGATTACGCCACCGGTCTGTCTCGCGACCATCGCGGCGGCTTCGGTGGCGGGGACGCCGATCTGGAAGACCGGGTGGGCCGGTGTCCGGCTCGGTTTTACAGCCTATCTGGTGCCGTTTGTGTTTGTGTATCAGCCTGAACTGGTGTTCGAGGGTAGCGTCGCCGCGATCCTGGCCGTGTTCGTCAAATCGGCGCTCGGCATCGCAATTCTGTGCTTTGGCGTATCGGGATTTCTGTTTGAGCCGCTCACCAGAGTTGAACGGCTGTTTCTGAGCGCAGCCGGTGCGGCGGTTCTGCTCGCTCCGATCGATTCAGGTATCGGACTTGGCATTGGTGGAATTGGCGTTGCCGTCGTAGGCTTTATGGTTTGGCGCCTGCGTCGTCAATCAACGGGGGTGCCGGCATGACCCGCCCAAGCCCCCATTTGACAGAGTTTCCGTGCAACACTACCGTCAGGCAATACCCTTGGCGATGAGATATCAGCCCAAATTTCGCGACATACATTTAAACATTTAAAAAAATTCAGGCAACACGGAGAGCAATTCACATATGTCCAGATTGATCAAAGGCCCCCGAGGAAACTTCAGAGCGTTTGCCGCCGCCACTATGGTTGGCGCCGCTTTTCTGATTGCTGGTACGGCCTCGGCCAAGACTCTTGTCATGGCCACCGACCGGGCCGGCACACTTTATAACGCCACTGGCTCAGGACTTGCCAAGGTTCTGACAAAACATAGTGGGCACCGGGTTGTGGTACGGGCGTTTGGCGGGCCAGATGCCTATATCCACGCCATGAATGAGGGCGAGTACACTTTAACGGCGGTGAGTTCGAATTCCGCCTGGTTCAATTATCATGGTAAAATCAAATCGAAGAAATCGACGAAGAATTTGCGAATCCTGCGATCCGGATCCGGGGCGCTTCGTCTGAGCTTCATCGTCTATGCCGATTCCGGCATCATGAGTTTCGCCGATCTAAAGGGTCGCAGGGTAACCTCGGATTATGGCGGTCATGCGGCGATTAACCCGATCGTAAATGGCGCGCTTGCCGTTTCAGGCCTTGGCTGGAAAGATCTTACGCCGGTGCCGGTGACCGGCGCGCTTGATTCTCCCCGCGCGCTGGGCGCCGGCCGCGCCGATGCGGCCTGGGCTTCCCTTGGTATGCCGGTGGTGCGCGAAATCCATGCAAGAAAGAAAGTCCGCTACCTGTCCTTAGACGGGTCTCCGAAAACCCTGTCGGAACTGCGCCGGCTGGTCTTCCCCGGACTGCGCCTGGTCAAGATGCCGGCGCTCAAGCATTTGGGTCTGCCAGAACCGACGACGATGATCACGTCGGATTCCTATCTGCTGACTCATAAGGACACGGATCCGGCGATCCTGAAAGCCGCCCTGAACGCCCTTTGGGAAAACGAGGCGGAAGTGAAAAAAGCGCATTTCTCGCTCCGGGGTTTCAACAATAAAACAGCGGCCACCGACTTGCCGATGATGCCGTACCATCCAGTTGCGATTGAGTTCTACAAATCGAAAGGCGTTTGGAGCAGCAAAACCGCAGCGGCAAACGCGGCCATCAAGTAACCGCTGATGAAAATTTCCGGGGGCTGCTGCTTCGCTGATCCCTGCCGCAAGACGGACAATCCGAGGGGATTCGGGAGAAGATCCTTAAAAGTACGAAGCGGCCTGTTGCTGGGCGGCACATTTCATAAATTTCTGTGACCGATATTTGGGAGAAACATAATGATCGGACATATACATATAAAGACAGCGGTTTTTGTAATCGCCATGGCCCTCGCGCCCGTGGGTGCGGCCGCCGCGGATCCGGTCGCGGATTTTTATACAGGCAAGACGGTGAAGTTCATTGTCGGCGGTAGCGCCGCCGGCGGATTTACGTTGCTTGCCCGGGTCGTTGGGAGAAATAGGGGGAAGTACGTCCCCGGCAGCCCCACCATGATCGTCGATGCCATGCCGGGCGCCGGCGGCGCCACGATGATGGCTTATATGGCCAATGCGGCCCTTCAGGATGGAACCGTCCTCGGCGCCGCCCTGCCGATCGCGGTCAACGCACCGCTGCTGCGCAAAGTCAAATATAATCCGGCCAAATTTCACTGGTTGGGATCGGTAACCGCTATGACCGAGGTCAGCAGCGTGTGGCACACCGCGCCGGCGACGACGCTGGACGGTGCCAAGAAGGTCGAAGTCATTATGGCAACCTCAAGCAAACTGTCTTCGGCTTACATCATACCGGCCTTCATGAACGCAGTGATCGGGACCAAGTTCAAAATTGTGCCCGGTTACCGCGGTGGCGGGCCCATGAACAAAGCCATGGAAACCGGTGAGGTGCACGGGCGTGGCAGTTTCTATAACAGCTACGTCACCACCAAGCCCCATTGGCTGCGGGACAGGAAAATCATTCATCTCGTTCAGGTCGGGCCCGGCGAAAAGGATTTGGCGGACGTGCCCAACATGCGTGACCTGGTGACCAATGACGATCAGCGTCGGATGCTCGATTTTCTGGAGGCCCCGGCCTATGTTGGCCACGGCTTCTTCACCCCTCCCGGCGTTCCGGCGGATCGCGTCGCGGCCCTGAAAAAGGCGTTCGTTACGACGCTAAAGGACCCTGCGTTCCTCGCCGAAACGAAACAGCGGCTGATGATCGTCAATCCGGTGTCGGCGGAAAAGATCACGTCGGTTATCAATCGGGCGATGGCGACGCCAGAGCCCCTGTTGGTCAAGTTTCGCCAGATGGTGAAGATTGGCCCGCCCAAGGCGGGTAAAAAGAAAAAATAGGCGAGAGCTTTGGCACGGGAGGAGTAAGGCTGTATGCAACGGGTCGGGATCGACATAGGTGGAACTTTTACCGACCTTGTGGGGCTGCGTGACGGTGCGATTGTCATCGACAAGACATCCACGACACCCCATGACCCGACCGAAGGGGTTGCCATCGTGCTTGCCGACGTCGGGACCGATATACCGGCGATTTCCGATTTTCTTCACGGCACAACCATCGCCATCAACACGGTGCTGGAACGGAAAGGCGCAAACACGGCCCTGATTACGACAAAGGGGTTCCGCGATGTGTACACCATGGGCCGCAACAACCGGCCCGAAGCTTTTAATCTGGAATTCCGCCGTCCGCGCCCCCTGGTGCCGCGGTCCCTGACCTGGGAAGTCTCGGCCCGGATGATGGCGTCCGGCGACATAGTCGCGCCGCTCATTGATGCCGAAATAGAGGCGATCGGCGGGGAACTCCTGGCGGCCGGCGTGTCCTCGGTCGCGGTGTGTCTATTGCATTCTTACGCGGATCCAGGGCACGAACAGCGCATCGGCAAGGTTCTCGGCCGGGTCTGTCCCGGCCTTTTTATCTCGCTTTCGCATGACATCCTGCGGGAATACCGGGAGTACGAACGCACATCGACGGCCGCGCTCAACGCCTATGTGGGTCCGCGTGTGCGGACCTATCTTGACCGGCTGGAAGGCTTTCTCACCGAGCGTGATTTCGGCGGCTCCATCCAGATCATGCGGTCCAACGGCGGCACCATGTCCCTGGGCCAGGCCCGGTTGCAGCCGGTGACCATGATGGAATCCGGCCCGGTCGCCGGCATGATCGCAGCAGGGCGTATCGCCGATATCCTGGGCATCGAACAATGCATCGGTTTCGACATGGGCGGCACCACCGCCAAGGCGAGCCTGATCACCGACGGCGCCCCCGAAGTAAGAGAAGACTATTACATTGGCGGCTATTCCCGCGGCCAGCCGATGCAGATTCCCGTGGTCGATATTGTCGAAGTCGGCGCCGGCGGCGGCAGCATCGCGTGGACGGATACGCGCGGCGGTCTGCATGTCGGGCCGGAAAGCGCCGGGGCCGATCCCGGACCAGCCTGCTACGGAAAAGGCGGTGAGGCGCCGGTCGTCACCGATGCGGATCTGGTTCTGGCGCGGCTCAATGCAAGCCGGTTCCTGTCCGGGCGCATGGGGCTTGATCCGACACTTTCCGCGGCCGCCATCAAGGGGAAGATCGCCGATCCGTTGGGTCTTTCGGTCTCGGACGCGGCGCTCGGCATCGCGAAAATCGCCGATGCCTCCATGTCGTTGGCGGTCCGAACCGTTTCCGTCGAGCGGGGGTGCGATCCCCGGGATACGACCATCATCGCCTTCGGCGGGGCCGGACCGTTGCATGCGGTGGCCATCGCCCGGGAAATTTTCATTCCACGGGTCATTATCCCTCGTTATCCCGGTAATTTTTCGGCGCTGGGAATGTTGTTAGCGCCGTGGCGGCAGGATTTTGTGCGAACCTTTGTCGGCGATCTCGCCCGTATCGATGAGGCGGCGGCCCGAGCCGCGTTCGATGAATTGCGCTCCGTTGGCAATGCCCGTCTTTCTGAAGAGGGTTTGTCCGAGGCCGATACGGAATTTCAGTTCGCCGCCGATCTCCGCTATCGCGGTCAGGAACATACGATCGCCGTACCGCTTGGCGGCGTCGGTGATCTTATCGGCGGCGGTTCTGAATCGCTTCGTCAGACCTTCGATCGTCTGCATGACCGTCGCTATGGCCACGCCGCGCCTGATGAAAGTATCCAGATCGTCAATCTGCGGCTGATCCTGCGGGCGATTGGGGGCGATAGGTCCGCCGAATGGCTGTCGGCGCCCTATGAAGCGGAAGATGTGCAGCCGGATCAGACACGGGACGTAATCTTCGACGATCCCGCGGCGCCTGTAACCAGCCGGATCGTCTGGCGACCCGGCCTTGCGCCCGGTGCGGTGATCGAAGGCCCCGCCGTTATCGAAGAACCCAATTCAACGACCCTGCTTTATCCCGGCGATGTGGCGACTGTCACCGACCACGGCCACCTCGATATTGCCATTGCCGGCGAGGCCTGAGGATATGAACGTTCACCCCGTGACGCTTGAAGTGGTGCGCAACGCGCTGGTCGCCTATTCGGAAGACATGGCGACGGCGTTGTGCAAGTCCGCCTACAACATGATGATCTACGAGGTGCGCGATTATTGCTGCGGGCTGATCGACACCGAAGGGCGGATGATCAGCCAGAACAAGGGCGGGCTGCCCATCTTCCTGGCCGATCTGGGGGCTGCGGTGCTCGACGGGATCGAGCGCTACGGTCTCGACGGCTTCCAGCCGGGTGATGCGGTGATCATGAACCATGCCCAGGTCTGCGGTCAGCATCTGAACAACATCGTGATCTATACCCCGTGTTTTCATGACGGCCAGCTGGTGGCCTTCGCGGCGAACCGGGCGCACTGGGTCGATATCGGTGGCACGCGGGTGGGTTTCGGGTCCTACGCCACCAACGAGATCTTCCAGGAAGGGCTGCAGTTCCGATCGATCAAGATCTATGAGGCGGGTAAACGCAACGACGCCGTCTGGCAAATTCTGTTGGACAATCTGCGCTTTCCCGAATCGTCGCTCGGCGATTTGCGGGCGCAGATGGCGTCGTGCAGTCTCGGCGAACGGCGGCTGGACGAAATACTGGGTCGCTACGGGATCGCGACGGTCAAGAGCTGTATCGCGGAAATCTGGGACCAGGCCGAAGCCGAAGCGCGCGAGGTCGTCGCCGGTATTCCCGATGGTGTCTATAGCGCATCCAGCCTGCTCGACAATGACGGGCGCACGCTGGATAAGCCGCTTGACGTCAAGGTGACGGTCACCATCGCGGGTGAAGACATGATCGTGGATTATTCCGACATGAATCCGCAGGTGCCGACACCGCTCAATTCAGGCTTTTCCGGCGGGCTGGCAGCGGCCCGGGTGGCGTTCAAATGCCTGACCATGCCCGATGCCCCGGTCAACGAAGGCTGTTTCAGATCCCTGACGCTGGTATCGCCCGAAGGCACCATCGTCAACGCAAGACCGCCCGCCGCCATCGGCCTGTGGTCGATCATGCTGCCGACCGTTATCGATACCATTCTGAAGGCGCTGGCCCCGGCCATGCCGGACATAATTCCTGCAGCCCACAAGGGCGATATGGGCGGCGTGTCGTTCTATGGCTATCGCGTGGATGACGGCAGGCGTTTCCTGCTGATGAATATTTTCGGCGGTGGCTGGGGCGGGCGCCCTACAGGCGACGGCGAAAGCTCCGCCGTTTCCATCTGCCAGGGCGATGTCCGCAACGTTCCCATCGAAGTACAGGAAACCAATTTTCCCTTTATCGTCGATGAATTCGGACTGCGGCCCGACAGCGGCGGGGTCGGCCGCCACCGCGGCGGTCTCGGGGCGATCATCACCTACCGGTGTCTTCAGAAGACATTGGCGAACATCAACCTCGAACGCATCGTCGATCCGCCCTGGGGCGTGTTCGGCGGTGGCATTGGGCAACCCAATGTCGCCATCATTCGCCGGACCGATGGCAGCGAGCGGCGCGCAACCAAGGAAACCAATATTCAGCTCGAAGCCGGCGACCGGGTTACCTTCCTGACCGCCGGCGGCGGCGGCTTCGGGAATGCAGGCGACCGTGACCGCGCTGCCGTCGAAGAGGATCTGCGCGAAGGGCTGATCACGCCAGAGGCCGCTGTACGGGATTACGGCTATTCCCAGGCAAGCGAGGCAGCGGAATGACTCCTATTCACCAGGAACGCCGGCGGCGTCTCATGGCGGCCATGGGCGAGAGCGGATGCGATGCCGTTCTGGTCTATGGCAATGCCTGGCAATGCGACTATTTGCGCTACGTCACCGACTTCCCACCCCTGGAAGGAGAGGCGCTGGCGCTTTTCTTCGCCGATGGGCAGACCCGCCTGTTTGTCGAAACCGCCAGCGACGCCGCGCGGGCGAAAATCGAGGTGCCCTATACCGAGATCATCCAGTGCGATGATCTGACCGGTGACGTCTGTGATGAGCTTGGCCGCCTCGGCAACCGCACGATCGCGTCGGCGCCGGAATCACTCATGCCGTTCGGCATGATGAGCGCCATCGCCGCCGAGAATATCGAAGACGGCACGCCGATGATCGACCGGCTTTTGCTGATCAAGTCGCCCATCGAGATCGAGGCGGTGCGGCGCGCGGCAGCCATCGCGGATCGGGGCTATAAGGTGTTCATGGAGGCATGCCGGATCGGCCGGCCCGAATACGAGCTGGTGGCGGAGATAGAAACATTTTTCCGCGAAGCCGGCTGTCCCGAGAATTTTATGATCCTGGGGTCGGGCGGTGTCGATGTGCGCGGCATGCATCCGCCGGGCGAACGGCGCATCCAGGCGGGCGATCTGGTGACGACAGAGCTGACCCCGGCGGTCGATGGCTACTATGCGCAAGTATGCCGGACCCTTGTGGTCGGTGAACCCAGTAAGGCCCAGCTCGACGCGTTCGATGTCTATATCGAAGCCGTTGAGGCGGGCCACGCCGTGCTGAAGGCCGGCGTGACGGCGGGTGAGATCGCCAAGGCGGAGAACGATGTCTTCCGTAAATACGATCTCGGTATTTACTGCACCAGCGAATACACCCGGGTGCGCGGCCACGGCGTCGGCCTGTTCGTCGACAACCCGCCGCATATATTGGAAGACGTCGCAACCGTTCTGCCCGCCGGCGCCACCGTGATCGTGCACCCCAACACCTATCATCCCGCCGTCGGCTACATGGTGCTGGGTGAAGCCGCCGTTGTGACCGAAACCGGCTACGAGACATTCTGCGAACTGCCCCGCAAGCTGTTGTCGGTGTCGGCATGAGACGCGGTCTGCTCGCCTGGGACCGGAACGAAGTCCCCGCTTCGGTTCTCGATGCCCGCGTTGAAAAATGCCGCATCGCCATGCGCGATGCCGGGTTTGACGCGCTGCTGCTCTATAACAATTTCCCCCGCCCCGCGGCGGTATCCTGGCTCACCCATTTCGTTCCCTACTGGTCGCAGGGGGTGCTGTTGGTCCCGAAAGCGGGCGCGCCGGAATATTTCGTCAGCCTGTCTAACCGGGTGGCCGGCTGGGTCGCCGAGACCTCTCATATGGGCGACATCATCTCCACCCCGCGCCTTGGCGCCGATCTTGCCAAGCGGCTTAATGGCGCCAAACGGATCGGTGTGGTCGAACTGAACCGGCTTCCCGGCGGCATCGCCCGGCCCTTGCTGGATGGGATGCCGGGTGTGGCGCTGGAAGATGCAACGGCCATGTTCCGGTCTGTTCGCCATCCCGCCGATGAAACAGAGCGCGCCCTTACCCGGAAGGCGGCAGCACTTGCGCGGCGGTCGCTCGATGCCGCCTTGGCCCTTGGTGGCTATACGCGCAGCGGCGCATTGACCGCCGCCATCGAAGGCCCCGCCCGCTTGGCCGGGGCCGAGGAAGTCATGATCGAACTGGCGCCGGATCTGTCTGACAATGCAGCCCTGCGGCGGATCGACGGAGACCTGCCGCTCGTGGATCGCTATGCGCTTCGCCTGTCGCTCGCCTATAAGGGCCACTGGGTGCGGATTGGCTATACGCACGACACGCACGCAGACAGGGTGGCGAAGTGGTTGCCTGAAAACCTGAACACGGGGCCGGGCGGAAGCACGGCCGACGGGATCGACTTGAAGAGCAGGATCGTTGAAGCCTGTGTCGGCTCCGCGCCGCTGACCGCTGTCAGCGAGCTACCCGAGGGCGCCATCGGCGTCGTCAACCTGATGCTCACCATCGACGGCGAGGCCCATCTGGTCAGCACGCCCGTTCTGAACGATGCCGGTGTGATCGCACCACTGGTCTAGCGCACCTTGAGGGGTACAGGGGTCGAAAAAACCCCATTTTTCGAGGAACAACCCCATGCACAGTAGGATTTGGACACAAAAGACGGGTTTTGTTCGTTTATTGTCCTAAAGAAGTGCGCGGATCGGCGTTGTGATCTCGGATAAGTCCGTCAGGTCAGCCAAGCCTGTGACGGCATCGATCATCGCTTCCTGTGCCGCAACGTCGAGCCGGCCTGCGCTATACGCCCGAAAGCGGTCGAGGGTGGTCTTTAGGGGCAGGGGGCGTTCGGGGTGGCCGGCGGGTATGTGAATTTCGGCGGTGTGGTCGCCTCCTGCCGTGACAAGTCGGACCCGGGCGGGCCAGACAGTTGGGTATAGTTGATCCAGATCGGGTGCGTGGGTTACGGAAATCTTGTCCATCAGCGCAACGATGTCTTCTTGCGCGCGCGCGCCCGCCTCCATCCGGGCAGGATCAATATCCCCATCGAGCAGAAACGCCGCCGCCAGGAATTGAAGGCTAGCGGCGGCGGCAAAGCGCGATGCCGGTGGGGCTGGCCGGTCGACGATGCGGCTCATGGGGGCCGGCAGGCTGAATTCCACGGACAGGATGTCGGTGGCCGAAAGGCCCGCCGACTTCGTTACGTCTTGCAGCGCATCCAACGCCGATTGCGCCTGTAACGCACAGGGAAACGCTTTCAGGCAGGTCTCGGCGATTTTCCACTCTTGGCCGAGCCCCTCCAGCAACAAATCGGGCGATGGTTCGACGCCGAACGCGCTCAGAAAGCCGCGCTCCCCGACCAGCGGTTCTGCCGGACCCTGGATGCCCGCGGCTGCCGCCTCCGCCGCGCCTACCCCGGTCCGAACACAGTGCGCCGCGAGCAAATTACGGGATTGCGGCGCCTCCGGCGCGCCCATGCCCAACCCACCCGCCTGAATAAGCGCAAGCGAGATGGCGTTCCGGGTCTGCTCCGCTGTCAGCCGCAGCGCCCGTGCGGTCGCCGCCGCCGCGCCGGCGCCGCCAAGCACCGCCGTTGGCCACCAGCCCTGACCGAGCAACCGCGCCGATCCCAGCGCTTGGCCGATCCGGATGGCGGTTTCATACCCTGCCACCATCGCGGCAATGGCTGTGGCGCCATTGGGGCTGAACAGCAAGGCGGGCGGGACGGCGACGAGGCCGGCGCACATGGTCGTGGCGGCATGGATCGGATCGGATTCAGCGGCATGCGCCAGCATGGCGGCCTTGCCCGCGATTTCCGCATTGCTATTGCCCAGCAGCTTCAGGACGCTGGTTGCTTCGGGAATAGCGGCGCTCGCGAACATGCCGGCGAAGGTGTCGGCCGTATGCTGGATCACCAGCAGCCGGACCGGTTCCGGCAGGGAGTCTGCGTCGATGCCGGTTACGAATTCCGCGAGTTGCTCTGTCGGTGATCCCATGTCTTTTGGTAGACCATCGCAAAAGCGATAGCAAACGGGCAGGACAGCTTAAAAATTTAAACGCGGACGGGCTCGCGATACTCTTTGTCAGGTAAAAAGACTGTCATCCCGGCCAAGCGAAGCGCGAGCCGGGATGACAGCACTGTTTGGGGAAAACGAGGTGCAATGATCAAGGACATTGTCCGCTACAATGTTAACTCAAACCAGCGCACCCCGCCTAGCAGCCCGTTGACGAAGTCTGCACTGGACGGATGCGGCGTGGTCTGATTCTCTGATGTCCTGATTTG
>JAQBTY010000451.1 GCA_027624735.1 Pseudomonadota bacterium
ACATCATGGTTTTCAGTTTGGGATCTTTTTTTAATATGTTCTCGACCAGCCACCGGTTGTAGGCCTTGCCGAGAATGGCTTCCATGTCGAACTGGGGGTGCATGCCGAGAAACAGCATGGGAGTCGGGAAGACCACCTGGATATCGATGCTCATCGCCTCATAGGCGCGCTTTGCGAGCACGAGGTCGCGATGGCCCGCTGCCTTGAGCTCGCTTTCGTCGATCTTCTCACTGCGAGCCGCCTGATGAGGAATACGGCCTCCGACATCCTGATACCGCAAAGCGAGATCGCCGTTGATGCCATAGGGCGGTGTACCGGATCGGTTGAGCACCATTTCTTCGGCCTGCGTCCGGATCACCGGATCATCGATATAGGTGATAATTTCTCGCCAGGATTCGGTTTCGGTATGATGTGAATCGATGTCGGCAATAAAAACATCATCGAAATTTCGCCGGTCCGCCTGTTGGCGGGCTTTTGCCAATACATCCCGTGAATCCGTGTGGGTCGTAATTTCCTTGATAGGATTCTCTTTGACCCGTTCAATTCCTGTGTCCATTAGGCCGCTCCTGAATTTTAAAAGTCGCAAATACCAAATTTGTTAAATGTCGTCGTCCGGTCGCGGACGCTGGAACCACATCGCGAGGTCGAAAGTCGACAGATTGACCGCCCGCAGCATGTCGGAACACGTCATTACGACGTCGGTCGCGGTGACTGCTTCCGCGCTGGTATAGGGGGAAAAGAAGCGTTCCTCCATTTCTACCTTATTGGCGAACAGCTTTGTGCCGGCGGTCAACAAACGCTGTACGGTCTCGTCGGGGATATCTTCCGTTTCCCCCAGTGTCAGTGCCCGCTCGATTATCTCCAGCGCCTGCGTTGCCGCAGCGTTGAGGGCGGCTATATCGACGTCAGACGACGACATATACCTCTCCGTCCTTGACCTCTACTTTGAAGGGTTTCAGGCGGATATTTTTCTGGCCGGGATGACGGCCCGTCCGGACATTGTATTCGTAGCCATGCCATGGACACACGATGTGGACATCGGTTTCGGAAAATTTCAGCCCATGGGCGGTCTTATCCGTTTCGTGGATGACTTCTTCTACCCGGTTGATGATCTTTCCCTGGCAAGCGGGACCTCCTTGATGTACGCAATTGTTTTCATAGGCGTAAAACTCGCCCTCAACGTGAAACACGCCTATTTCAAGATCACCCTGTGCGATGATTTTCCGATCACGCTCCCCGAACTCTTCGGTTCTACCGACGTACAAATCCGCCACCTTCGCTCCTCCACATTAACATATTGATATTTAACAGATAATTAGGCTATCTGCTGGCATTTTAATTAACTCTATCGTATTGTCATCATCACGCCAATGTAATTCGGGCAGGTCTGAGATTTGGCTGGTTCTTGGTGTGAAGAGCGGCAATGGTATATATTGCACCGGTAGATTGTGAGCGTCCGGTGAAGCCGCTCTGGCGGATAGGTCGGCCGGCCAGTTACGCTGCGGATGCAGCGTAACGCCAGGGGAGCAGCTCGTCGATACGGTTGATCTTGTGATCGGCGATGCGGGCGAGAACGTCGGTGAGCCAGGCTTGCGGATCGACGCCGTTTAGTTTGGCCGTTTCGATTAGCGTATAGGCGATGGCAGCCGATTTGCCGCCGCCCTCGGACCCCATAAACAGGTAGTTTTTACGGCCGAGCGCGATGGGCCGCATGGAACGTTCCGCCGCGTTATTGTCGAGTTCCAGAAAGCCGTGATCGAGCCAGGGCCGCAGCTTCTTCATGCGCGTCAGGGCATAGCGGATGGCCTCGGCAAGGGGTGATTTGCCGGATATTCGGGTCAATTGGGCATGCAGCCATGCTTCCAGATCGTCGAAGATTGGTTTGGACTTGGACTGCCTGGCCTGCACACGCACATCGGGTGGCTGACCCCGAACTTCTTTCTCGATGCCATAGAGATTGGCAATCCGTTTAATGGCCTCCTCGGCAATCGCCGATCCCTGGGATTTGTGGACATCGACGAACTTGCGCCGGATATGGGCCATGCAGGCAACTTCCGTCACCTTGCCCGTGCGGTACAGGTCATTGAAGCCGGCATAGCCGTCGGCATGCATGAAGCCTTCGTAGGCCGCCAGGTGTTCGCGCGGGCGAGCGCCCTTCCTGTCGGGCGAGAACTGATACCATGCGGCAGGATGCGCCTCTCCGGCCCAGGGTCGTTCGTCACGCACGTAGGCCCAAAGCCGGGCGGTTTTGGTTTTGCCGGAACCCGGTGCCAGCAACTTTACCGGTGTATCGTCGGCAAAGAGGGCCTGTCCCTTCAGGACATGGCGCGCGATGGCATCCGCCAAAGGTTCCAGCAGGGCTGTGGATTTACCGACCCAATCCGCCAGAGTGGAGCGATCCAGATCGATCCCCTCGCGCTGGAATATCTGACTTTGCCGGTACAGCGGCAAATGATCAGCGTATTTATTGACCAGAACATGGGCGAGTAGACCGGGACCAGGGCGTCCCCGCTCAATCGGCCGCGACGGCAAGGCTGCCTGATGGAACGTCTCGCAGCAGGTGCAGGCCATGCGCGGGCGAACGATCCGGTTCACGACAAAACGGCCGGGGACATATTCCAGCTCTTCGGTGACATCCTCGCCAAGCCGCTTGAGCCGGCCGCCACAGTCGGCGCAAGCATCGCCCGCCGAGAGCACGGTCTCATTGCGCGGCAGGTGGTCGGGCAGCGGTCGCCGCTTTGGCTGACGTTTTTTGTCAGGCGCCGCCGCTGTATCCTGTCGGACCGGCGCTTCAGCCGCCAGCGCGATCTCTTCCTCTTCCAGCGTCAGTTCAAGCTGATCGAGGCTTTCGGAGCGCGACCCGAACTGATGGCGGCGCAGGCCGACCAGCTGGTGCTTCAGCTTCTCGATCAGAAGGTCGCGGAACTTGAGTTCCGACGCCAGCGAAGCGACAAGACCCTTCAGGATAGCGGGGTCGTTCGGTAGTTCCTGAGCGTCGTCGAGCATGGCGACAACCTACCAGAATCCAGCCGATTCAGGAATCCCGAAACAGCATCAAACCGTTGCATTACAACATTTTTTGTCATCCCGCCGTCATCACCCGGACGTCAGCGGACGCCAGGTCCGCTGCGGCATGCGCCAGTCGATCCCTTCCAGCAGCATCGACAGCTGCGCCGCGCCGATCACAAGCTTGCCGCCCGACGCCGACGGCCACACGAACCGGCCCCGCTCAAGGCGCTTCGAGAACAGGCAGGCCCCCTGACCATCCCACCAGATCACTTTGATCAGATCGCCGCG
>JAQBTY010000452.1 GCA_027624735.1 Pseudomonadota bacterium
TCAAGGAATCGGAATGGCATACGATATCGTAGTGGTGATCGTGCCGATAAGCGCGGTCGGAACACTCTGCTTGGTGTCAGTGCTCGACGACGCGATCGACTGGGTATTCTTCGATCTGCGTTACGACGTAGATACCTCTGGCCGCGGTCCGATGACCGGGGTGGCTAATTTTGGAGGAGCCATAGGAATGCACCACGTTCCGACGCCGGTCAGGACGATCCGCAGCATTCTGGCATCGCTTCCAATCGATCACGGGGAATTTTCTTTTATCGATTTCGGTTCGGGCAAAGGGCGGGCGCTGTTGGTCGCAGCCGAATTCGGTTTTCGTAGAATCGTCGGCATCGAGCGTTCACCCGAGTTGATTGCCATCGCGCACCACAATTTGAATCGCAGCCGCAACCTGATTCTGAAGGGCCACGATGTCGAGACGAAGTGCATCGACGCCGCACAGTTCAAATTTCCCGAAGGCCCGCTGGTGCTTTTTTTCTACAATCCGTTTTCGATGAATGTCATGGCAAGCGTCATGGAAAATCTTGCACATGCCATGAAAACCGCCCCTCGGCCTATATTGTTGGTTTACTACCATCCACAGTGCCAGAGCCTGTTGCACGCTCTGCCCAGTTTCGAGCGTATCGGTCTTCCAGGAGCCAACACGGATTATTACAAAGTGTTTGGAGCCGCGCTTAGTCACTGATGCATTCCGCGCCGGGCGGAAAATGGGCGGCGGAATTTTAAGCCGCTAGCGACATTGACGCGGTGTCCGACAACATGACGCGTTATTACAGGGATCCAAGCGGACCCAAGGACCTTGTCGGCCTTTCTGTTTAGAGAGGACGACCGACTCCCCCTATATCCAATATCGGTCGTCCTGATACCCGTAACGGGTACGGCTGCTCATTTGCTTTATCGGCGGTTTTGAATTACTGAATCGGAAACACACCCTTACGGTTGGGAGGCTGAAAACAGGTGTACAAGGGAGTTTTGATACCGGTCATCACGCCGTTCTTTGACGACAACAGCGTCGACGAGCCTGTCCTGCGGCAACTGGTGGATTTTTATGTGGGCGCGTCGGTGCAGGGGCTGTTCGCGCTGGGGTCGTCCGGCCAGGGGCCGGTGCTGTCGGAGGCGGAACGCAAAGCCGTTGCCGAGATCATTCTGGACCAGAATGCCGGGCGGGTGCCGGCGATCATCCATGTGGGCTGTGCCGATACGCCGACCACGGTCGCGCTCGCCAAGCACGCCGCCGCGTCGGGCGCCGACGCCATTGGGGTGATCCCGCCCTATTATTATTGCGATGCGCCGCAATCGGCGATCCTGGAACATTTCAAGGCGGTGTCGGACGCCGCCCAACTGCCCATCTTTATTTATGAGAACCCGAAATATTGCGGCATTTCCATCGCCCCCGAATTCGGTGTGCGGCTCAAAAAGGAAGTGCCGCTGATCCGGGCCATGAAGATCGCCTATGGCGCCGGCGAAATGGCGGATTATGTGAAGATGTTTCCCGATGATGTGTCGGTTTTCACAGGTAATGGCGATATCTTCGGGCTGGTGCCGTTTGGCGTCGCCGGGATGATCAATCCGCCGACTTCGGCCGTGCCGGAACTGTGCGTCGCGCTCTATAAGGCGCTGGAGGCCAAGGATTACGCGAAGGCCCGCGACCTGCAGGACAAGGTCAACACCATCACCCAGATGTTTATCGCGACGCAAAAACGCCATGGCCGCGGTACGCTTGGGGAAACGTTCCGCGTCCGCGGTTTTCCGGTCAAGCGCTTTCCGCGCTGGACCACCGCCCCGCTGCCCGAAGAAGCCAAGGACACCATCCGGCAAGCGTTTCGCGACGCGGGGATAGAAGATTGAGGACGTTATGCGGCGAAGCCCACGTCCCCTAGCCCCTCCCCCCAATGGGCGGAGGGGAATGTTGTTGCGAATGACCAGCAGACTCCCTCCCCGCCCATTGGGGGGAGAGGGTTGGGGTGAGGTGGGCTTCGCCAATCCATCCGCCATTTACCGACTTCGCTCAAGATCGAGGACATCATGCAGATAACCAACGCGGATATTGCCCATGTGGGGCCCGGCACACCGGGCGGCGACTGGCTGCGCCGGTACTGGCACGCCGTCGGCACGACGAAGGAGCTGTTCGATATTCCGCAGGCGGTGCGCGTGCTGGGCGAAGATCTGGTCCTGTTTCGCGATCTGACTGGAAAGCTGGGTCTGCTGGGGCAGGCTTGCGCCCATCGCGGCGCCTCGCTGGAATATGGCGATATCGAAGAACGCGGCATTCGCTGCCCCTATCACGGCTGGCTCTATGATGGATCCGGCAAATGTCTCGAGCAGCCTTCCGAACCGAAGGACGGCCAGTTTTGCCACAAGGTCAGACAGGTGTCGTACCCGGTGCATGAACAGGGCGGGCTGATCTTCGCCTATATGGGGCCCAACCCGGACACACCGCCGCGGTTTCCCAACTATTCGGCGCTGGTCGATCATGGCGGGCAGCGGCTGATGGAAGACACCCGTCATCTCGATTACAGCTGGTTCAATTTCTATGAGAACAGCGCCGATCCGGCCCATGTCTGGATACTCCATGGCGCCAGCGGCTATGGCCAGCAAACCTGGGGCGACCGCTTTTTCAGTGTGGACGACCCGCCCGCGTTCGAGGCGGTGGACACGCCGTACGGCATGAAAATCGTCATGACCAAGCCGGGCCCCGAACCGGGAACCGAGGTGGTCGATGAGATGAGCCTCGGCTTGCCGAGCATTTTGCAGGTCGGCGACACGCCCTATGTCCATGCCAGGGTGGATCCCAAGCTCGGTGTCAATGCGGGCTCCGATTACGAGCATCTGCTGCTGCTCACGCCCAACGACGACGATCATTTCATGCTGTTCACGGTGGATTACTACACCGGACCGGAACCCGACATGTTCGAACGGCTGGCCGACATGCGAAAACGCGAGCTCCCGACCCAAGAAGTCAAACCCTACGACAAGCGGCCGCTCATGCCGTTCCGCGGCAACGTGCGGCGCGAAGATATCGTGGCGCAGGGCACGCAGGATCTGGTCGGCTATCGCACCGAACATCTGGGCCCGTCGGACCGCGGCGTGATCATGATCCGCAAGATGGTCCGCGAAGCCATCCAAGCCGTGGCCGAGGGCAAGGCCCCCAAGGGGCTGCATCTCGAAGAAAATGCCGAAGGTTATGTGACACTCGATTCCTTTGTCGGCGTCCGGTCGATGGGGCAGTCGTCTTGATTGCCCGATATTGGAAATGTCGGGAAGGCCCCACCTCACCCCACCCCTC
>JAQBTY010000031.1 GCA_027624735.1 Pseudomonadota bacterium
CCATGGCGCTGCCGCCGGCAGGGCCGCCAGCGATGGCCCCGCCGGTGGACGGCGGCGGGTGCGAGACCGCGACGGGCGCGGCAGGGGTCGATCTGGCGACCTCACCACCACCCTGCAATTTCCTGATAATATCGGCCGGACTTGGCAAATCGGCCATGTAGGATAGCCGGATCAGCACCATTTCAGCCGCCTGCGCCGCCGATGGCGAGACCCGAACCTCATCCAGCCCTTTCAGCAGAAGCTGCCAGGTTCGGCCGAGAACAGGAATGTCGAGCGCGGTTGCCAGCGCCGTGCCGCGCAACCGGTCGAGTTCGGACACGCCCGGCTGATCGACGGTCGTCGGCGACAGCTTCACCCTTGTCAGCCAATGGGTAACCTGCAGCAGATCCTGCAGAATAGCCGCCGGATCGGCGCCCGAAGTGTAGAGTTCGGTAAAGACATCCAGGGAGTCCGTCACTGCCCCTTTCATGGCGGCTTCGTAAAGGTCGTAGATACGGCCGCCATCGGCCAGACCCAGCATTTCCCGAACGATGGTGTCGGTGACGTCGCCGCCGGCATGGGCGATGGCTTGATCGAGCAAGGACAGACCGTCGCGCACGGATCCGTCGGCGGCGCGGGCGATAAGACCAAACGCGCCTTCGGTAACAGTCGCGCCCTCCTGTTCCGCCACCGAGGTGAAATGGCTGACCAGCGTCTCGGTATCCACCCGGCGCAGATCAAACCGCTGGCAGCGTGACAGAACGGTCACCGGCACCTTACGGGTTTCCGTCGTGGCGAAAATGAATTTCACATGCTCCGGCGGTTCTTCCAACGTTTTGAGCAGCGCGTTGAACGCGCTGGTCGACAGCATGTGAACCTCGTCGATGATGTAGATCTTGTAGCGCGCATTGACCGGCCGGTAGCGGACGCCATCGATCAATTCCCTGATGTCGCTGACGCCGGTACGGCTTGCCGCATCCATTTCAATGACATCCACATGGCGGTCCTGGGCAATCGCCGTGCAATGTTCGCAGACCCCGCAGGGGGCGGTCGTCGGTCCGCCGGTTCCCTCCGCTCCAACGCAGTTAAGCGCGCGCGCGATAATGCGGGCGGTACTGGTTTTCCCGACACCGCGAACGCCGGTTAAAATAAACGCGTGCGGCAAACGGTCGGCGGTAATCGCATTGGTCAGCGTGCGGACCATCGCGTCCTGCCCGATCAGTTCGGCAAAGGTGCGTGGCCGGTATTTGCGGGCGAGCACGCGATAGGGCTGGGTTGCCGGAAGTTCGTCCATTGCTGCTAATCTTACTGCTTTGTCGCGCTCTGTCGCGTATTTTCGCTTTTTTTCGAGTTTTTTTCGCGCTTTTTTCCGCGCCCCTCGGTGACCTCGTACCAATAAAATCAGGTACGAGGTGGGAGGCTGGACAGGCGACCCGGGAGAAACTCGTTACGGCTGCTTCCTTCCGGACCTGACCGGATTGGCGAGCGTCCCGTCCACCGCCAACCTCCCGCAATCACTATATCAGCATTCTGCCCCCAGTCCCAAGGGGGTGGTTACGTATATATGTTAAATTCCAATGGCGGACAGGTCGAGCTTGCCGTCTTTAACAGGAGGACACCAGAAGTAGCTGCCGGACACCGGATGCGAGAAACGGAATAGCCCGTCAACGACGCCATCTTCAAGCCCAGCCATCCGGCGAAGCTGGGCCTCGAACGCATCCAGCGAGTGTCCGAAGGCCACGAACATCAAGCCTTCGCCGCCCTTATCGGCCCAGGGCATGGATCGGCGGACCACGAAGGCCTCGGGCTCGAAACTTTCCTGCGCGGTTCTTTTGACATGGGCCGAGAGCGGCGCGTCATCAAGCTCCTCGTTATCGCTCAGGCGCCGACCGATGATGTTGTCCTGATCGGGCTGCGGCAACGATTTGAAATGGTCGAGATCATGAACCCATTGCTGGGTCGCGACGAAGCTGGAGCCATCGATACCCGGCCCGGCTTTTTGGGTGATGGCGGCATCGACGGCGTCATCGTCCTTCGGATTCTCCGTGCCATCTTCATATCCGGTGAGATCGAGCCCCCGATCAAATTTAAATCCGTCGACCAGACGGTCGCAGCGAAACGCGGGTTGCAGCGCTTTAGCGATCGATCGTCCGGCATGGGTGATGTGGCCGCGATCGGACCCACGAACCCAGCACCATATGTCCGCCTGGGTCGAAGGGATCTCACATCCCGGACCGCTGAGCGCCGGAAACGGCCTCAGACCCTTGATCGACCGCTCGAATCCCCGCACCAGCCCGGGCCCGAGACCGACGACCACCGCATCGCCAAAGCTCTGCATTGCGAGGTGGCGAAGGCCGATGACCGGATCGATATCACGAACGACGCCAAACTCCAGATAGCGGGAGAAGCTTGGCACAGGGGCGAGAATACCGGGTTGGGAAAGACTCATCGTGAATATCCGGACAGTTGATTTGACAAATTATGCCGCCATGGTCGCCGCTCAATTGATCCAAATCAAGGCCCAGCGGACAATTGCGTCCCGTGCGCAGCTATGCGACCCTACATCTTATGAAATCACCGAATTTTTTCGGCGAAACCGGCCTCGAGCGCATGTCGGAACGCCGTACCGACAAAGACTGGCTGCGCGTCGTCTCCGAATCGGCGGATGCGGTGGTGTTGCCGATCTGGCGGACCCGAAACCTGATCGTCCAGCAGGGCGAAGGGCCGGCCGCGGTTCGCGTATCGCTGACGGAAGTCAGCGCTATCCTGAACGATAAGGTGCATCCGATCTTTCTCGGTTTGCAGAATGGCGTACCGCATTTCGCCATTGATCTGTCCCATATGGACGACCCGATGGCCTTGCCCGTGTTCAGCGGCAAGGGCGATTTCACCGATATCCGCGACGCCGGGCTTAATCTGCCGCGCGAAGACGGCGGGCTGCTGGCCTATGTCAAAGCCATCGCCAATTGGCACCAGACACACAAATTCTGCGGCCGATGCGGCAGCCCGTGCGAGCCCCGCGACGGCGGCCATATGCGCGAATGCGTCAACCCCGATTGCAAGGCGCAGCATTTTCCGCGCACCGACCCGGCCGTCATCATGTTGGTCAGCTCAGGCGACAAGATCATTCTGGCGCGAAAAAAAGGCTGGCCGGAGGACCGCTATTCCATCCTCGCCGGTTTCGTCGAACAGGGAGAGACGCTGGAAGGCGCGGTTATCCGCGAAGTGATGGAAGAAGTCGGCATCCCGGTGACTAATGTCCGCTACCATTCGTGCCAGCCGTGGCCGTTCCCGGCGAACCTCATGTTCGGCTTCTTCGCCGAGGCGCAGAGCGAAAACATCAAGATCGACGATGACGAGCTGGCCCACGCCCGCTGGTTCCACCGCGACGAATTGATCGACGAAGCCAGGGCCTATGCCGAGAAACCCCATTCGGTGTCCATCGCCCGGCGCCTCATGTCCGAATGGGCGCTGGGCCACGAGCCCTGACAAGAGCCCTATCTAGCCACCGCCGGCTTGCCGCTGAGGCGAACCCGTTCGGCGGGGTAAGTGCCTAGAATGCGCACCTCATGCGAGAAGAACGCCAGTTCCTCCAAAGCCAGTTTCAGGTTCGCATCCTCGGGATGGCCTTCAACGTCCGCATAGAATTGCGTGGCGCTGAAGCTGCCGCCGACCATATAGCTTTCCAGCCTGGTCATGTTGACCCCGTTGGTCGCGAAACCACCCAACGCCTTGTATAGCGCCGCAGGGACGTTGCGAACCCGAAAGACAAAGCTGGTGACCAACGGGCCGGATCCGCGTTTTGGCGCAACCGGTCGGCGCGCGAGGACGAGAAAACGCGTGGTGTTGTGATCGGCGTCCTCAATATTCGCTTTGAGCGATTTCAGCCCATAGATTTCCCCGGCGAGACTGGACGCGATCGCCGCCTCGGCGGGATCGTTCCGGTCAGCCAATTCCTTAGCAGAGCCTGCTGTGTCGGCGTGGACAATGGCCTGTAGCCCAAGTTTTTTGATTATGCCGCGGCACTGGGACAAGGCGTGGACATGGCTGCGCACGATCTTGATCGTCTTCAGCGTCGCATCCCGGGGAACGAGCAGGTGATGATTTACCCGCATAAAATATTCGCGCACGATGAAAAGACCCGAATCCGGCATCAGGTGGTGGATATCGGCGACGCGCCCCGCGACAGAATTTTCTATCGGGGTCATGGCGTACTTCGCGTGTCCATCTGTTACCGCGGCAAACATGTCTTCGAAAGTCTGTGCCGGCAGGGCATGCATATCGGGAAACACCTGACGACAGGCAAGATGGGAATAGGCGCCAAGCATGCCCTGAAAGGCTATGGTCTTGGCGGGGCTAAATTTCGTTTTTGCCACGGGGCGCTTGGCTGCGCCGCGCGCGGCGGTGCGCGTGATGGCTTTACGCATTATCGTAACGCATTATCGTGTTATTCCCTGTGCCCCAGACGCGAGCGGGCCTTTTCAAGATCGGCGGGAGTATCGACACCGTCAGGCACCGTGTCAACGAGCGCAACATCGATCCGCATGCCCGCGGCCAGCGCCCGCAATTGTTCAAGCCGTTCGCGCTGTTCGAGCTGGCTTTCGGGCAGCGCGACGAATTGCGCCAGGGCTTCCCGCCTGAAGGCATACAGCCCGATATGGTGCAGCAAGGGCCCGTCACCGGCCGGGATGGCGGCGCGGCTGAAATAAAGCGCCCGCCCGATGCGCGCCCCGGGCGCAAGATCGACCACGGCCTTGACCACGTTGGGGTCCGACCGCTCCGCCGGATCGGTGATTTCCGCGGCCAGGGTCGCCATATCCACCGCCGGATTTTGCAGCGGCTCCAGTACCGCGCCGATTACGCCGGGATCGATGGTCGGCAAATCGCCCTGGACATTGACCACGGCATCGTAATTTCCCGCCGGATCGAGCAGGAGCAGCGCCTCATGGATGCGGTCGGAGCCGCTCGGATGATCGGGACGCGTCATCACCGCGTGGCCGCCGGCCGCCGTTATGGCGTCCGCGATGGATCTATCGGCGCAAGCCACCACCACGGGACCGATATTCGCTTCGACGGCGCGGCGCCAGACATGGACGATCATGGGCGCGCCGGCGATATCGGCAAGCGGCTTGTCGGGCAGGCGCTGCGAACCAAGCCGCGCCGGGATGATGACGATGGGATTGCGGGGCTTGCTCATAACGAAATCCGGTTCCTTACACAATCTGGGCATATGGCGGCGCGTGGGGTGTTAATCGATGTCATAACAGAAATCTGTTTACCGCGTTGCGCGGCCCTGCGGCAACATGACGCGGCGACAAGGAAACCGCCATTATACAAGTGTTAGACAGAGTATGGTGAAACGACTAAAGTTTGCGGCGCCTCACCCGAGGGGCCTGAACACCGTTGAATCTATTGGGTAATTGCATGTCTGGGTTGGATTTTAAAAAGATCACAGGGGCGATACTCATTGCCGCGTTGGCGGTCATGGTTATCGGAATCATCGGCGACATGCTTGTGGTTCCGAAGAAACACAAGGCGGCGACCATGACTTTCGCCGCCAAGGCCCCTGCCGCGCCGACGGCAGTGGAACAAGCGGTTCCGGTCGCGACCCGCCTTGCGGCCGCCGATTCCGGCGCCGGCAAAAAGATCGCCGCAAAATGCAAATCCTGTCACGATTTATCGGCAACCAAGAAGGTCCAGATCGGGCCGCCGCTATGGGACATTGTCCAGGCAGGTAAAGGGAGCGTTGGCGGCTTCAAATATTCGTCCGCGATGAGCGGCATGGGCGGCAAGTGGAGCTATGAAGATCTGGACGCCTTCCTGGCTTCACCAAAAAGCTTTTTGAAGGGCACGAAGATGACCTTCGCGGGCATCAAGGATGCAAGGGATCGCGCCAATCTGATTGCCTATTTGCGCAGCCTCAGCGCCGCGCCCAAACCCCTGCCGTAACAATCACAACACCCGCTATTCCGCGGAACTGGCGCGGAATGCTAACGATCCGTTAACCATGTGACCCCTAGTGTTTTCCCGTGTCTCAACAGGGGAAGACTTTATGGTTCAAGCGACCGCGGACGACCGTCCTAGCCCGGACACCGGCGACAAACGCCAGGAACAACCCTTTACCGAACGGCGCGCGGTCGGACGGGCGCTAAGCTGCTGGGACCGCTTGCGCAAGACAAAGGAATTCCCCAGCCGCGCCGATTGTCTGGAGATCTTCGACGAAGACCTGACCAACGGGGTTATCGTCATCGAATTCACGCCGCACGAAGAAGATGATCTGATCGTTGAATGCGGTCCGCTTTTTCGCGATGCCTATGGCCGGGATCCGGTGGGACTGACCGCCCAAAACGTTCTGCCTTCGGCGACCGATCGAGGTCTGATCTTCTGGCGTGTCGCCGCGGAAATGAGAAAACCCATCGCCGATGTCGGTGAATTCACCAACTTGCACGGCGAAAACGTCCTGTATCGCAGCGTCTTCCTGCCAATTTCCGAGGACGGCAAGAGAATTACCCACCTGATGGCGGCTTTCAGCTATAAAACCAGCCACTGACATTGGTGACCCAACGAAGCCGATTCGCACCTATACCTTTTCTTCTTTGACGATCCGAGCCAGACTCATCCCATGTCTGAAGCCTGCTCACAGGATTTGATCGATTTTGCCGCGACTTTAGCGGACGCGGCGCGGCCTGTTATCCGCCGACATTTCCGGACCCCTGTCGCAATCGACCGAAAATCGGATAACACACCGGTGACCATCGCGGATCGCGACGCGGAAGCTGCCATGCGGGCGCTGATCGCGGAAAATTATCCCGATCACGGAATCATCGGCGAAGAATTCGGCCAAGTAGAGGGAAAGGCCGATCTAACCTGGGTGCTGGACCCCATCGACGGCACCAAATCCTTTGTTTCAGGAAAGCCCATCTTCGGCACGCTGATCGCTTTGGTCCGGGGTGGACGCCCCATCTTGGGGATCATCGACCAGCCGATTATCGACGAACGCTGGATCGGCGCTGAAGGTCGCGCGACCCTGTTCAATGGCAATGAAATCTCCACGCGCCCCTGCGGCGCGCTAGAAGATGCCATGGCGAATTCCACCTCACCCGACCTGTTTACCGGCGCGGATGTGGCGAAATTCGCGACCCTGACCGGTTCGGTCTGGCACATGCAATACGGCGGCGATTGTTACGCCTATGCGATGCTGGCGACGGGCTTTCTGGATCTGGTCGTTGAAGCCGACCTCAAGCCCTATGATTTTTGCGCACTCGCTCCCATCGTCAGCGGCGCCGGCGGCCTGATCACCGATTGGCGAGGACAGCCCCTGACGGTGGAATCCGATGGCCATGTCGCCGCTGTGGGTGATCCGGCGCTCATGCCCGGCGTGCTTAAAATATTGAACGGGTGAGGCTTGATATGGTCACAAAGGAAGCGGGGACTATGATGGGTCGATTGGGGTTGGCCGCCTTGCTGGCTGGCGGAACACTGCTTTTTACAGCGCCGGCAATCGCCGCGGACAAGGCGCCGGTCAAAAGCCATGCGCTGACGCTGGACGACAGGCCGAAGTACGGCGCCGACTTCAAACACCTCGATTATGTAAACCCCAACGCGCCCAAGGGCGGCACGGTAAGACAGTTTTCCATCGGCAGTTTTGACAGTTTCAATCCCTTTATCATCAAGGGCGATCCGGCGGCCGGGCTCGGCTATCTGTTCGAAACATTGATGTCTTCGCCGGAAGATGACAGCCTGACCGAATATGGCCTGATCGCCGAATCGGTCGAGGTCCCGGGCGATTTGTCCTACGTCATCTATAATTTGCGCCAGGAAGCAAAGTTTCACGACGGGTCGCCCATCACCGCCGATGATGTGATCTTCAGCTTCAACATTCTGCGCGACAAGGGCCAGCCGGTTTACCGGTTTTATTATGCCAACGTGGCGAGAATCGAGGCACTGGGACCGCGCCGCGTCAAATTCAGCTTTTCCGGCCCGCCCAACCGCGAGCTGCCGCAAATTGTCGGCCAGATTCCCGTTCTTTCGAAGGCTTATTGGGAGAAGCGGGATTTCAGCAAGACGACGCTGGAACCGCCGGTCGGCAGCGGTCCCTATAAAATTCAATCTTTCGAACCCGGCCGCTACATCATTTACGAGCGCGTGAAAGATTATTGGGGGGCGAAGGTGCCGCTGAAAGTCGGAACCGATAATTTCGACACCGTCCGGTATGATTTTGTCCGTGACCAGGTTGTCGCGCTCGAAGCGTTCAAAGCCGGCCAATATGATTTTCGGCTCGAAAATTCGTCAAAAGATTGGGCCACCTCTTACGATTTTCCGGCGTTGCGCGACGGGCTGGTCAAAAAGGCATCGCTGCGTCACGAGCGGCCGGCCGGCATGCAGGCCTTTGTCTTCAATATTCGCCGTGACAAGTTCAAAGACAGGCTGGTGCGACAGGCCCTTGGCTACGCGTTCGATTTCGAATGGTCCAACAGACAGCTTTTCTACGGGCAGTACACCCGAACGACGAGCTTTTTCGAAAATTCCGACCTGGCCGCGCGGGAGCTACCCACACCGGAAGAGCTTAAATTGCTCGAACCGCTGCGCGGCATGATCCCGGACGAGGTTTTTACAAAGGTGTTCTCTCCGCCGAAAGCCGATGGCACGGGCAATATCCGGAAGGGTCTGCGCAGCGCGGCCCGCCTGTTGCGCAAGGCCGGCTGGCGAATCGTCGACAACCAGCTGATCAATCCCAGGGATGGAAAACCGCTGGTCATCGAATTTCTGCTGGTTAGCCCCGCTTTTGAGCGGGTTGTCGCGCCCTTCGTCCGAAACCTGAAGCGCCTCGGCGTAAAAGCCACCATCCGGACCGTCGACCCGGCGCAATATCAGAACCGGGTGCGTGACTTCGATTACGACGTCATCGTTTCCACCTTTGGACAGTCTCGATCGCCGGGCAACGAACAGCGCAATTACTGGAGCTCATCGGCGGTCAAACGTCCGGGCAGCCGCAATTGGATCGGCATCAGCAATCCCGCCATTGACAGTTTGATCGAAAAAATTGTCGCGGCGCCGAACCGCAAAACCCTGATCGTTGCCACCCGAGCGCTCGACCGGGTGCTGCAGTGGAGCTATTTCGTCATCCCCCAGTGGCACATCCGTGAAGACCGGGTCGCCTGGTGGGACAAGTTCGGGCGCCCCGCTATCAAGCCGGCCTACGGCGTCGGGTTTTCGTCCTGGTGGGTCGATCCGAAGAAAGACGCCATGGTGTCAAACAGGCAAAAAGCGAAAAAAAATAAATGACACGAAAATACTTCGCCGGCGCCCTGGCGCTAGCACTGCTCGTTTTTACCGCCGGCACCCAAGCCGCTGACAAAAGTCACGGGCTCTCCGCCTTCGGCGATCTGAAATATGGCGCGGATTTCAAGCATTTCGATTACGTCAATCCGAACGCCCCCAAAGGCGGCGCCATGCGCACATGGGGCATAGATTCGTTCGACAATCTTAACGCCTTTATCCTGAAAGGGGTCAAGCCTGATGCGCTTTCGCTGATCCATGCGACCTTGATGGAACGCGCCATGGACGAGCCTGATGCACTTTATGGCTTTGTCGCAAAGACCGTGGAACTGCCTGCCGACAAGGGCTGGATCATTTTCGAGCTGCGCACCGAGGCCATCTTCAATGACGGCACCCGGATCACCGCCGACGACGTGGTCTTTACCTTCAACATTCTTGTCGAAAAAGGTCACCCGCAATACCGCATCATTTTCGCCGGGGTGAAAGGCGTCGAAGCGCTAACGCCCTCGCGGGTCAAATTCACTTTCAAGGAAAAAGGCAACCGCGACCTGCCGCTGCAACTGGCGACTTTGCCGGTGCTGTCCAAATCCTATTACAGCAAGGCGCCTTTCGAGAAGACGACGCTTAACCCACCTCTCGGCGCGGGTCTCTATAATGTCGAAAAGGTCGATCCCGGACGGGCAATGATCTATCGCCGCGTGGCCGATCATTGGGCGCGCAATCTGCCGGTCATGAAAGGGCGGTATAATTTCGATACGGTCCATATCGATTACTATCGGGACCGCGACATCGCGTTCGAGGCCTTCTTCACCGGGGCCTATGATTTCCGCGAGGAATTCACGTCACGCAGTTGGGCGACCCAATATGACAAACCCGCCGTCAACAAGGGGCTGATCGTACGTCAGACCCTGCCCGATGAAACGCCCTCCGGCGTGCAGGCGTTCTTTTTCAACATGCGGCGCGCGAAATTCAGCGATGCAAGGGTGCGCGAAGCGATCGATCTCGCCTTTGATTTCGAATGGACCAACAAGACGCTGTTTTACGGTCTTTACGAACGCACCAACAGCATGTTCGAAAACAGCGCGCTGGCGGCCAAGAACAGGCCATCGGCGGAAGAGCTGGTACTGCTGGAGCCCTTGCGCGGCAAAGTGCCCGACAGTGTCTTTGCGGCTCCCTATAAATCACCCGTGACCGATGCATCGGGCGGCAATCGAGGCAATTTCCGAAGGGCCGCGAAGCTCTTGCGGGCCGCTGGTTGGACGATCAAAAACAACCAGCGGGTCAACGCCAAAGGCGAAACGCTGACAATTGAGTTCCTCCTCTTCGAATCAACTTTTCAACGGATCATCAGCCCCTTTGTCCGCAATCTGAAACGCATCGGAATAGAGGCAACCATCCGGATCGTCGATGTGGCCAATTTTCAGCTGCGCAGGCAGCAATTTGATTTCGACGTCGTCGTTCAGCGTTACACTATGCTGAATACACCGGGTATAGAACTAAGCAATTACTTTGGTTCGAAATGGGCGGATGTTCCAGGCGCACTCAATCTGGCCGGCATCAAGAATCCTGCCGTCGACCATTTAGTCGGCAAGGTGATTTCGGCAAAATCCCGCAAGGCGCTGATCACCGCGACCCGCGCGCTGGACCGCGTTCTGATGTGGAACCATTATTCCGTGCCGCAATGGTACAAGGGCGAACACAATATCGCGTATTGGAACAAATTCGACCGACCCAGGATAAAGCCGCGATTCGATCTGGGTATGCTAGATACGTGGTGGTTCAATCCTGAAAAGGCTGCGATGATCGCCGCCGGCACGGCGCCCCCCAAACCATAAGCTGCAACGCCCCATGCTCGCCTATATCATTCGCCGATTATTGCTGATCATCCCGACCCTGCTCGGGATCATGGTGATTAATTTCACTATCGTGCAATTCGCCCCCGGCGGACCGGTGGAACAGATCATCGCCCAGCTGACCGGCACGGATGTGGGCGCCACCGCGCGGATCGGCGGCACCGGCGGCAGCGAAGCCGGCTCCGGCGCGCAAACATCCCTGCAGGCCAGCACGAGCGCCACCGCCAATTCCAGCAAATACCGGGGCGCGCAGGGGCTCGACCCGGAATTTATCAAGCAGCTGGAAAAGCAGTTCGGCTTCGACAAGCCGCTGCACGAACGCTTCCTGCTGATGATGGGGAACTATCTGCGGTTCGATTTCGGCAGCAGTTATTTTCGCGACGAAACGGTGATCAATCTGGTGCTCGACAAGATGCCGGTCTCTATCTCGCTGGGCATCTGGACGACGCTGCTGGTCTATTTCATCTCCATCCCGCTCGGTATCCGGAAGGCTGTTCATGACGGGTCAAAATTCGATATCTGGACCAGTTCTCTGGTCAGCGTTGGCAACGCCATACCGGGCTTCCTGTTCGCGGTTTTGCTGATCGTCCTGTTTTCCGGCGGCAGTTATCTTGACTGGTTCCCCTTGCGGGGCCTGACGTCAGACAACTGGGATCAAATGAGCTGGCCCATGAAGATCGCGGATTATCTTTGGCACATGGTCCTGCCGATCACGGCGCTGGTCATAGGGGGGTTCGCTTCACTGACGTTGCTGACGAAAAACTCCTTTCTCGACCAGATCAATCAGCAATATGTATTGACCGCCAAGGCCAAGGGATTGACCGAAAATCGCGTGCTTTATGGCCACGTGTTCCGCAATGCCATGCTCATTGTCATTGCCGGATTTCCCGCGGCCTTCATTGGAATTCTGTTTACCGGCGCCTTATTGATCGAGATCATCTTTTCATTGGATGGCTTGGGACTTCTTGGGTTCGAAGCGCTTATCAAGCGTGATTACCCGATCATATTTGGAACGCTTTATTTCTTTACCTTGTTCGGTCTCGTGATCAGCCTGATCACTGATCTGACATACACTATCGTCGATCCCCGCATCGATTTCGAGGCGCGCGATGTCTGAACCCGCGCCCGAATCCGCGACCGAAGGGACTCAGGTCGCCAGACCAAAAAAAATCCTCGGCATGCGGGTAACGCCCCTCACGCGCCGCCGCCTGTACAGTTTCAAGGCCAACCGCCGCGGTTACTGGTCGTTCTGGGTATTTCTGGTGCTGTTTTTTCTCGCCCTGTTCGCCGAAGTAATTGCAAACGACAAGCCCTTAATGGTGCAGTTCAAGGGGACTTACTATTTCCCGGTGGTCAAGATTTACCCCGAAACGGTGTTTGGAGGCGATTTTAAAACGCAAGCGGAATACCGCGAGGCCGAAGTTCAAAAACTGATCACCGGCACGGGCGGCTGGATCCTGTGGCCGCCGATCCGCTATTCCTACGGCACCGTCAATTTCAGCCTCAAGCAACCGGCGCCGTCACCGCCCTCCGGCGAAAATATCCTCGGCACCGATGATCAGGCCCGCGACGTTCTGGCAAGGGTCATTTATGGCTTTCGAATATCGGTGCTGTTCGGACTTATCCTGACCGTGCTGTCATCGATCGTTGGCATCGCGGCCGGGGCCATCCAAGGATATTTTGGCGGTTGGACCGATCTATTGTTCCAGCGCTTTATCGAAATTTGGTCGAGCATGCCAACGCTATATCTGTTGATCATTCTGGCCAGCGTCTTTCAACCAAGCTTCTGGTTGTTGCTTGGGATTCTGCTGCTCTTCAGCTGGATGTCGCTGGTTGGTGTGGTCCGAGCCGAATTTCTGCGCACCCGAAATTTCGATTATATCCGGGCGGCACGGGCGCTAGGAGTCAACAACATCACTATAATGCACCGCCATGTTCTGCCCAACGCCATGACCGCGGCGCTGACCTTCCTGCCGTTCGTCCTGATCGGCTCCGTTACCTCTCTGACCTCGCTCGATTTCCTTGGTTTCGGCTTGCCGCCGGGATCGCCGTCTCTGGGTGAGCTTCTGGCCCAGGGCAAGGCAAACCTGCAGGCGCCGTGGCTCGGGATTACGGCGTTTGTCACCCTGGCCCTTATGTTGAGCCTGCTGATTTTCATCGGCGAAGCCATCCGCGATGCCTTCGATCCCCGGAAGACGATGGTGTGATGGCCCACGACGAACTACTCAGGATCAAGGATTTGTCCGTGTCGTTCGGGCGCGACGACCGCGAAGTTCGCGCGGTGCGCAATATTTCGTTCGATATCGGCAAGGGAGAAACCGTCGCCCTGGTGGGTGAAAGCGGCTCGGGCAAATCGGTCACCGCGCTTTCAGTGATGCAGCTTCTGCCCTATCCCATGGCCTGGCATCCGGGCGGCAGCATCACTTTCAATGGCACGGAGATGGTCGGCGCGGACGAAACCATACTCAGCAAAATCAGGGGTGACCGGATCGGGATCATCTTCCAGGAGCCCATGACGTCGCTGAACCCGCTGCACACCATCGAAAAACAGGTGGGGGAAATCATTTTTCTCCATAAGCAGCTTGATCGCGACATCGCGCGGCGGCGGATTATCGAGCTTTTGCAGCAGGTGGGCCTGGCCGAGGCGGAAAGCCGCCTGCAATCCTATCCGCACCAGCTCTCGGGCGGCCAGCGCCAGCGCGTGATGATCGCCATGGCGTTGGCCAACGACCCCGATCTACTCATCGCCGACGAGCCGACGACCGCGCTCGACGTCACTATCCAGGCGCAGATCCTGGCCCTGCTCAAGGACCTGCAGCGCCAGCGCAACATGTCCATGCTGCTGATCACCCATGATCTTGGCATCGTGCGGAAAGTAGCCGACAAGGTCTGCGTCATGACCGAAGGACGCATCGTCGAACAGGGCGCGACCCAGCGGATATTCGAGGCGCCGCAACACAGCTATACCCAGCATTTGCTGGCGGCCGAGCCCGGCAGCAAGGCGATCTCCGCCGCGGCGGACACGCCCATTGTCATGCGCACCGACAATCTGAAGGTCTGGTTCCCCATCAAGCGGGGCATCCTGCGCCGCGTCGTCGGTCACGTGAAAGCCGTCGACGGCATCTCCCTCGAGGTGCGCGAGGGCCATACGGTCGGCGTTGTCGGCGAAAGCGGATCGGGCAAGACCACGCTCGCCATGGGCTTACTGCGGCTGGAGCGAAGCGACGGGCCCATTGTTTTTTTGGGCAACGATCTTCAGGGACTGAGCTGGAAAGAATTGCGCCCCCTGCGCCGCCAGATGCAGATTGTCTTTCAGGACCCATACGGGTCCTTGAGCCCGCGCATGTCCATCGGCCAGATCATCGAGGAAGGGTTGCTGGTCCATGAGCCGGGGCTCGATTACGAGGCGCGGCGCAAAATCATCGACGCGGCGCTGATCGAGGTCGGTCTCGACCCCGCTACCCAGAATCGCTACCCACACGAATTTTCCGGCGGCCAGCGGCAGCGGATCGCCATCGCGCGGGCGATGGTCCTGAAACCACGTTTCGTCGTGCTGGACGAGCCGACCTCGGCGCTCGACATGTCGGTCCAGGCGCAGATCGTCGATCTGCTGCGCGACCTGCAGCAGCGCCACAAGCTCGCCTACCTGTTCATCAGCCATGACCTGAAAGTCGTGCGGGCGCTGGCCGATGAAGTGATCGTCATGCGCCAGGGCAAGGTCGTCGAACAGGGTCCGGCAGATCGCATTTTCGATGCGCCGCGGGAGCCCTACACCAAAGCCCTGATCGCGGCGGCGTTCAATATCGAGGCGATCGAGGACGGTTCGGTTAGTACGTAGAGCATTTTCCGGCAGCGGTTATTTCTTGCGGCGGCGTCCAAATCGATTTTCGATCACGTCATACAGTGCGCGCATCCCCATGGCCTCTCCACCGACCGGGCGCCCCGGTCGCTGGCCGGTATTCCATGCCATGATGTCGAAATGCGCCCACGGGGTGGAGCGGCTGACGAATTCCTCGAGATAGAGCGCGGCGGTAATGGCCCCGCCCATACCGCCCTCCGATACGTTGTTGATGTCGGCCACATGGCTGTCGAGCAGGCGCCTGTAGGGCTGCCATAAAGGCAGGCGCCAGACCGGATCGCCGACTTTGTCGCCGCTGCGCGCGAGATCGTTGGCGAGGGTGTCGTCATTGCAGAAAAGCGCCGCGAGTTCGGTGCCGACGGCGACACGGGCGGCGCCGGTCAGGGTCGCGAAATCGGCGATCAGGGCGGGATTTTCACGATCCGCTTCGGCCAGCGCATCGCACATGACGAGCCGGCCTTCGGCGTCCGTATTGCCGATTTCCACCGTGATTCCTTTACGGGTTTTGATCACGTCGGCCGGACGGTAGGCATTGCCGGCGACCGAGTTTTCGACCGCGGCGATCAGCACCCGAAGCCGAACGTCGAGACCGGCATCCATGACCATATGAGCGAGCCCCAGGACGTGAGCCGCGCCGCCCATATCCTTTTTCATGCGTAACATGCCCGAGGCATTCTTGAGATCGAGCCCCCCGGTGTCGAAGCAGACACCCTTGCCCACCAGCGTCACCTTGGGCGCATCGCGCCGGCCCCAGGTCAAATCGATCAGGCGCGGTTCCCGTGTGCTGGCCCGGCCGACCGCGTGAATGGTCGGGTAATTCTGTTTCAGCAGCGCGTCCCCGACGATCACCTTTGCCTGCGCTTTATGGGTCCGTGCCAGGCGCCGCGCCTCGGCGGCCAGTTCGGCGGGGCCCATGTCCTCAGCCGGAATATTGATCAGATCGCGAACCAGAATCGTCGCATCGGCGGTCCGCTTGACGGCTGCCCGATCGCAATTGCGCGGCCAGACAAGACCCGGCAGGGCGGTTTGGGATTTTGCGCTTTTGTAGCGGTCGAACCGGTAGCACCCGAGGGCCCATCCGACGGCGGCGTTGGTGGCGCCTTCCTTCTCAAGCTCCGCATCGATGCGATACCGGCCGGCCGGCAGCGAATTGGGCAGGCCGGCATAGGACCAGAACCCCTGATGATCGTCGACACCGAGCAGGACCGTCGCCAGCGCGCCGTCGCTTCCCGCGACCAGGCTGACGCTCCCCGGCTTCGCCAGGAAACCAGCGCTATCGACCCAGCTCCGCATGGCGGCGGGCTGTTTCTTCAGCCAGGCGGAGAAGACCGCGGCCTCAATCGGTATGATCGGTATTGTCCGCGCATCGGCTGCGGTGAAAAAACGGTAGACCACGCTTTCATCCTCCCTCGCTATAGCGTCGGAGGATGGCGTGAATCAGGGCTCGTGAAAAGGGCGGATTAAATCCGTGGTATCAGGCGACACCGATCCGCGGCTTGCCCTCTTTGTGCGGTCCGAAAGAGCGATTGAGAATCTGTGTCGATTCCTTCGCTTTTTCGATGCATTGGGACAGCAGGCCTAGGATTTCGATATTGTTGTTCAAAACCGCCCGCGCTTCGTCACGCGAATCCCCGACAATCTTCTGTGTCCGGCGAAACATATCGTTCTGGATGGTCATCAGAATATCCTCGATCTTCCAACCCTCCGGATTCTCGTCGGTCACCAGAAAGGTGGTTTTTTCTTTATCGCTCATCTTGGTCCTGCCAAATTCCATGCGTCTGAGGCATCTGCCCGCACGAGGCGGGACAACAGGCACAGACTAGACGGCTTTGAGCTAAGATCCGGTTAACAAACCCTTTCCGAACCGCCTGCCCGCGCCTTACCCAAGCGCGTTCGCCAGGTTGGAAATCAGGGCTTCCATGTCGTGGGCGCCGTTGACCCGTGTGCCGATGGCGATATGGGGGCTCATGATGACATTCTTGTAGGAAAGGAACGGATCGTCGGGATCG
The DNA here is from genome assembly GCA_027624735.1 of Pseudomonadota bacterium. Classification (GTDB taxonomy): domain Bacteria; phylum Pseudomonadota; class Alphaproteobacteria; order MPNO01; family UBA2964; genus JAQBTY01. The sequence goes on from JAQBTY010000031.1 coordinate 16,980, forward strand.
CCGGGTTCCTGATAGTGGACATCCATACCGACCCCGCCGAGGGCGCCCGCATCAAGCGCCGCCAGCAGCGCCTCTTTCTGGATAATATCGGCCCGGGCGATATTGACGATGATGGGTTTCCTGGTCACCGCGCCAAGCTGTTCGGCGCCGATCATGCCCCGCGTGGAATCGTTCAGCGGCACGTGGATGCTGATAAAATCGGATTGCGCGAACAGATCGTTGAGCGACAGATAGGTCGCTTTGAATTCCGCCTCCAGATCCGCGTCAAGCTGGTTGCGCTGATTATAGACGACATTCATGCCGAAGGCGTTGCCCCAGTTGGCGACGTAGCGTCCGACCGACCCCAGCCCAATGATGCCAAGGGTCGAACCGAACATATTCTTGACGCCGGAAATACGCGCCCAGTTCGAATTGGCGGTGTGCCGGCGATCATAAACACGCGCCGGCCAGCCTTCCGCCTGGAGCGCCTCGATCGTCAGCAACTTATTGGTCTCACACACTTTTTTACCAAGCGACATCATCAAGGAAAAGGCGTGCTCCCCGACCGCCACATTGACCTGACGGTGGAAGGGCAGAACCGGAATGCCGCGCCTGGCACAGGCCGGTTCATCGACATTACGCATGTCGGTACGGAAATTCTGGACGATCTTGAGGTTGGGCGCGGCGGCAAGCTCGGCCTCGCCAACGGTAAAATCTTCCACCACGACGGCGTCGGCATCGCCGATCGCGGCGGCGAATTCATCCTGACTATTCGTCAGGACCACATGGGCCGGCGCGATGGCCGGATAACGCTGCCGGATTTCTTTACACCATTGCGGGAATTCGGGCATGTCGACCGAATAGTAATCGGCAAAGGCGTCGAGCCGTTCTTGCGGACAATCAGGATCAAGTATTACCTGAAGGGCGCGGATGATGTGATCATTCTGGATAACGATGGTCGGCATGGATAGGAACTCGCAATTGATTTTCAGGAACGGTTCAAGGCTAACCGGTTTTCGGCGGCACTGTATCCTCCGCACCCGCACGGAACAACCGGCACGGAATCCGGATAGGCGCCCTAAAACCGGCCACTCAGGCTGATAAAGAAACGGGGACCGTCGCTATCCGCTTCGCCAGGCGTGCGCGACCGCGTCAACGGTTGAGCCGCTTCCAACTGCACCTTGAACATGTCCGCAAGGCTGAAGCGAACACCGCCGCCGGCCGAGGCCATCGATTCACGCGTGAAGCCGGCGCCCCAAACGGCCCCGATATCGTAGAATCCGTATAGCTGTATCGAACTCGCGATTTTGGGAATTTCAATTGGAAGGGCGTACTGAAGTTCCGCCGCCCCCGCCATGCCCTGACTGCCGCTAATATCGGACGGATCGTAACCACGCCCGAACCGCTGGCCGCCGACCCCAAACTCCTCGGCGGACAACAATGTATGAGGAGACCACTGACCCGAGCCAGAAATCTCCAGTTGCCAATTATCCACCAGCTTCTGCGTGCGCGCCACGTCAAGCGTTGCCTTGACATACGTGCTGCGCCCGTTTTCTCGGGACAAAAGCGCGGCGTCCTAATCGCTCGCATGCAGGACATCGAAGCCCTTGCTGAACTCGGTGGATAGCGAGGTCGTGCCATCGAGAACGTCGTTTCCATTAAACTGAGCGCCGATCCGAACAGACCTGAGCCTTTCATCGAAACCAGAGGCGGTCGAATCCTTTTTCGAATTGAAAGCGTCGAATTTAAGCGACGTATAGAAATTCAGGTCGCGGCGCCGAATCCAGGGATGGGAGAATCCGAGGGTGAACCGCCTGCTTAAGCTGTTCTCCTTGCTGCCGTCCCCCACGTGGCCGGTTTCGACCGAACTGCGGGAGGTATAAAACCAGCCCTGGGTTCCGTGGCTGTTCAGGATATGATCCTGCTGGAATTCGAAATGGAGCAATTCTTCCGGGCTCCGCGGGATTGTAAAGACAGCAAGTCGGGTCCGTTCGAGCAATCCGACGACCGAATTGAAATTCACACCCGCATAGAGTTGCAGGGGACCAACCGTCGTGGTGCCGCGGTTGTCGAAAGTCGCAAAACCATCGAATTTGGAATGTTTGAGACCGATTTCCAGAACGTATGCGCCCCGCTCGGCGTCCTTTTCCTTCACGCCCGGAGTGACGGAAAGCCCTGGAATACCGGCCATCAGCAGTAAATTCCGTTCCAGCGTCGACAGTCTGAGGGGATTTTCCGCGGTAATCCGCCCGATCCAGGCATCGAACAACGCAGACCGGCCGGGTTTTTCACCCTTGAAAACAACGTCCTCGATAAAGCCTTCAATGATGCGGAGCCGCAAGACGCCAAATTCAACGCGCTGCGGCGGTGCAATCACGCGCGCCAGGAAAAAGCCATCCTTGCGGTATTGCTCGGTAATCGCCTTGACGATGGCGTCGATTTCCGCAGGCGAAATTTCCCGGTTCAGATAGGGTTCGTAGAAATCGCCAAGACGCGCGGAGGAATAGACCGTGCTACCAACAATTTCGGCGCCGATCAGCCGAAACTTCTTGGCCGGCTTTCTCTCTGGTGGCTTGACGGCCTCAGGCGCCGGCAGCGGCGCAACCTTTTTGGGAAACTGTTCCTGCCGATCGATTCGATCCTCGATGCGCCCAGGATCAGTGGCATTACTGGCCCGTTGGGCCAACGCCATGTGGCAATCAAAAATCAGCCAGACCAGCAGCCCTGCAAAAATAAAAGGTTTCATCTCAATGGATTTGACTGAGCCGGACTGGTCAAACAACAGGGGAGCAGCGCTCACGCGGGACCACATGGGGAATCGGGATCGACTGGCACTGAAGCAAACGCCTCCTTACAGCGAGCGGGAATTGTAAGGCATCCGAGTATTTTTAAACTACCGCGTGCGCCGACGGAACCCTTATGCCTGTCCCTGTTCCTGAGACTAACCGAAAAATTAACAAAAAACTTGGTTCAAATATAGGCTGAAATTTATTAAAATTTTACTAAGTCATTGATTTATTTTTCTTTCTTTTACTTTTTGATAACGCCAACCTGTTAAAAACTACCTCGATATTGATAAGAAATTTCACACAAACCCGACCCACTTTTTCAGTGGGCTAGGAGGACAGGTCATGATGAGGATGGAAAACGGACATACCGCTAAATGGATAGGTGCTGTTGTTGTGGCAGCCGGCCTTGCGCTCGCCGGAGCGAAGGCCGCAAACGCCGAGGGTGAACGGACATGGCGGGTCAGCGATATCAAGGGGTCTGCCTCCGTCAGCGTTGACGGCACGACTTGGACCGCCCTCAAACGCGGCGACAGGGTAGAGCCGGGAACGGCCGTCAAAACCGGTGGGGATGGGCGCGTCATCATGGTGCGAACCGGCGACTCACTGGACGTTGCGCCGGACAGCCATTTCAACATTCCGGCCAAGGCACAGGCGGGCGCCAAGAACCCGGCGACCCACATCTTGCAGAAGATGGGGACGATCCTGTTCAAGATCACGACCCGCCCGGACAACCCCTTCACGGTGAAGACACCCTATCTGGCGGCCGTCATCAAGGGCACTACCTTTACAGTTTCGGTCAATGGTAACGATGCAGCGTTGCACGTCTCCAAGGGCGCGGTACAGGTCAGTTCTATCCTGGGCGGCCAGACAGCGCTGGTCCGGCCGGGCCAGACCGCCTCGGTCGGGAGGTCAAATGGCGGTCGCATGCGCATTATCGGAATCAAAGGCCAGGCCACGCCGGCGGGCAAAGGAGACAAAAGTGGGGGGAATACCGATGCGGCCTCAGCCACGAATGGGGAGAACAGCAAGGCCGGCCGGGGAACGACCGCGCGTTCGGTGATCCCCCAGGCGATCGGAGAGAAGCACCTGAATATCGAAAAGGTTTCCCGTGGGCTCGTAAATGATGCCTCGGCCAGCGCAGGGGGACGCGGTGGCATCGGTAAAGGGAAGAAAAACGGCAATGGATTGAAATCTACATTGGGACCTGGAAACCCCATAGGTGCTCTAACAATTCCCCTATCTGCCCCGACGACCTATGGCGCGAACGGCGGCTTATCCCGTTGACTCAGGTGGCGCTAGATGTAGTGTTTGCGCGACCGGCTTGCCCGGTCGTT
>JAQBTY010000453.1 GCA_027624735.1 Pseudomonadota bacterium
ACGGCGGCCTGGGAGATGGAAAAGCCGAGCTTCAAAAGCTCGCCATGAATCCGGGGCGCACCCCACAACGTGTTCTCCCGAGACATCCGTCGGACCAGATCGCGGATCTCCCTCGACACCGGCGGTCGGCCTGGCTTTCCCCGCCGCGACTTCCCTGTCCAGAAAAGCCTGAACCCCTTGCGGTGCCAACCGATGACGGTCTCGGGCCTGACGATTACCAGGGAATGGCGCCAGCCAGCCCATAGGCAAGACAGGATGACCCAGAAAACCCTATCAGCCATCCGAAGCGATGGCCGGGGCCTTTTCCGCTTCAGAACAGCCACCTGCTGGCGGAGGGCAAGGATCTCCATGTGGAGCGCCGCGCGGCCGGCGAAGATTTCGCGGAAAACGGAGAGGAGGGTTTTGATGATCTTGTGCATGCCGTAAAAGGTATCCGGTGCGGAGGCAAAATTCCAAGGTTTCTGCCGCAGATCGAATAAATAGAAGGGACAACGCCTGAATGGCTGCGTAAAATCTAGGGCAGATTCTTTTTACGCTTACAGATATCAACCCCCATCCAATATCTCATTTCCGTGACCGCGCTTCAAAATGCTTATGCGTCATCGCAATCAGCGTTGTCCATGGCTCCGGGTCATGCCCAGGCGAACTTTGGCGAGGCGGATGCGATCATCGCTGGGGTCGAGTATCGGGTGCATTATTTCGTTATGACCCTTCCCCACAGCGATGCGTGCTTCGTTGCGGACTAGGCCCGTCCAACGCCCCTCAAGGTGCCTACATAGAACGTATCCTGAGCACCCAGATAGGTTCGGCCGACAAGTGCCCCCCTGCACGAAGCAGTCTCCGAGCACGAACATAGATTCACCATATTTCCTTTGCTAAATGCCATGCGGTTTAACAGGGGACATTAGCTATGAAAGCATTCATCTCGGCTTATCTTGCGGCGATTTTTCTGGCCTGGGCCACCGGTTCTGCGCCAGCGAGCGCGAGTGAGATCCCAGAGGCAAAGTTGTATGCGAACGGAGAGCAGCCGAGGGTTTGCGTAACCTTTGGAACAAAGATCGACCGCAATAATGCGCGGGTGCTGCAGGAATTCGTGACAGTGAAGCCGGCGTCTCGGTTGGAGGTGATGGAGCGCGACGGCAAACTCTGCGTATCGGGCTTTTCCTGGGGACGCGATTTCGCACTCACCTTGCGCGCTGGCTTGCCACTTTCCGATGGCGCAGTGCTCGATGCCTCCAAGATTTTTAAGTTTACTGTACCGAACGCACCGGCAAGCGTCGGTTTCGCAGGCGACGGCTATATCCTTGGTTACACGCAGGACGCCCGCCTTCCCCTGACAACCCGTAATGTCGGCGCGGCGGCACTGACCGTGCTCCGCATCGTTGACCGCAACCTGATTGAAAGACTGCGTTCGCCCGGCGGTTTTACCAAGAATCTCCGCGGCTGGGATATCGACAGTTTGTCGGAGAACGAGGGTGAGATCATCTGGCAAGGAAACGTCGACATCGACGGTAAGCCGAACGAGATGGTCAAAACGGGTATTCCACTCGATGATATTATCGACTTCAAGGTGCCGGGCGTGCACGTGGTCGTCGCCCAAGATCCGAACCAGGAGCCCGGCCGCTGGGCCAACCGCGCGACCCAGTGGGTCATTGTTTCGGACCTTGGTGTAACAACGTTTCGGTCCAATGCGGGCTTGAGCGTCTTCGTTTCTTCCCACACGACCACTCAGCCCGTTGCTGCTGCAACCGTGGCGCTCGTTGCCCGGAGCAACCGGATTCTGGGCAAAGTAATCACGGATGCCGACGGGTTGGTCCGCTTTGCGCCGGGATTGTTGCGGGGCAAAGGGGGCGCCAGTCCGGTAGGCCTTCTCATCTACCACGGTGATCGCGATTTCACCGCCCTGTCGCTGGTCGGACCCGCGCTCGACCTGTCCGATCGCGATGTCGCCGGCCGAGAGCCTTCGGGACCTGTCGACGCCTTTCTCTATGGCGACCGGGACATCTATCGACCGGGAGAGACGGTTCATCTCAGTGGGCTTGTCCGGGATAAAGCAGCTCGCGCGCTCGACGCCTTACCTCTGATCCTCAACCTCGTTCGGCCGGACGGCAAGATTTTCACCAGCCTGCGGCCCAAAACCACGGCGGCCGGTATGCTAACGGTCTCCGTTGCGTTACCCCGGTCAGCGCCCACCGGTCCATGGCAGGCGTTCCTGTATATCGACCCGGCGCAGCCTCCTGTCGGCACCATGCGTATTTCGGTCGCCGATTTCGTGCCCCAACGCCTCGAGCTGAAGATCACCTCCAGAAGCGAAATTGCGGCGCCGGAGAAAACCATAACGGTTACAGGAAGCGGTCGCTATCTCTTCGGGGCACCGGCAGGCGACCTCGATGTGACCGCCGAACTTCTGATAGAGCGCGACCCGAAGCCCTTCGCGGATTATCCCGATTATGCTTTCGGGCTCGTCACCGACGAATGGCGACCCGCGCGGGAAGAACTGCCCACGCAGCGCACGGCCGCCGATGGCACTTATGCTATACCGGTCACGCTTCCGGCGGTGGGCGATACCACCCTGCCTCTGCGCGCGCGGGTCCGCGCCACGCTGCTGGAACCCGGCGGGCGTGGCGTGACGCGGTCGACTGCTTTTCCCATTCGTAAGGCCGATGCGGTTTCAATTGGCATCCGCCCGCAATTCACATCGGTCGGTCAGGGCGAGGCCGTCGGTTTCGATGTCATCGCGCTCAACGCATCGGGCACCCCGGCAACCGATAAAACCCTCGCCTGGGAACTGATAAGGGAGCGGCATCATTATGACTGGATTCGGGTTCGCGGCACCTGGGATGTTCAGGTGTCCATCCGCAACGAGACCATCGCCAGTGGAAAACTGACCACGGCAAACCGGGCGGTTGCCGTGTCCACCAATGTGGACTGGGGACACTATCGACTGGAGGTGCACGATCCCGCGACCGGGGCGGCGTCGAGCACTCGCTTCAAGGCCGGGTGGTGGGCCGAAGGGGAGAACAAAGCGACGCCTGATGCGGTCTCCCTCTCCCTTGATAAGGACAAGTACCGGGCTGGCGAGACTGCGCGGCTGCGGATAAACCCGCCATACGCCGGGACGGCGCTGCTGACCGTTCTGAACGATGGTGTTTTGGAAGCGCGCCGTATCCAGGTCCCGAAGGAAGGGCTGGAAACAAATCTGACGGTTCGAAAAGAGTGGGGAATTGCCGGGGCCTATGTCGCGGTGACCCTGTTAAAGCCTGGCACCAGGTCGAGTG